>NZ_PUGA01000029.1:0-80433 GCF_003236725.1 Pantoea sp. ARC270 | reverse complement strand
ATCGTTTTCTGATCGGGCCAGGCACCCAGCAGGCGGGTTCGGGCGCCTTCATGAGCAATGCCATCACGCATGCTGATCAGCGGATAGACCAGGATCATCGCATCCGGGCGAGGTGAGAAGTTTTCTGCCCCATCCTGCACCGGATAGAGTTTTTCCGCGAAGCGTGTGCCCAGACTGGCCGCGACGTGGCCACCCGCCGAAAAGCCCATCATCACAATGTACTTTCCATTCAGGCCGCGCTGCGCCCGTTCACGCAGCACACGCACGGCGCGCTGTGCATCGGCCAGCGGCGCATCGGGGCCTTCATGATGACCATCATAGGGCAGGCGGTAGGTCATGACCGCCAGGGTGTAGCCCATTGAGGTGAAGAAGGTCGCCAGGGCGCTGCCTTCACGGTCGATCATCACACGCTGATAACCTCCGCCTGGCGCGACCAGCAGGGTGATCCCGTTGGATTCGACCGGATGCCAGATCGCCATCTCCGGGCAACGTACACCGGTAGCGGCGCGATCGTAAGGCTCATACTCTTTTGCCATATCGACGATCTGCGGCTGTGCCCGCGAATCGCTGGCACCTGGCGCATCACCGTGTGGCCAGATATTAATGATTTCTGTGTGCATAAATAGGTCCTGATGCGGAGAATATTTTAGTTGTTTTGTTCACGGCCGGAGAGCACAGCGTCCTGCTGTTGTTGATTAAAAGATGGTCTTTTTTACGGCGAACGTCCATCCGAAAAGGGCCGAATCGGGCAGATTCGGACTATGCCTGGTGGCGCTCAGGTGGCTATAACTGGCTAATTTTATTCAATAAATTATAAGTCTGGTTGAAGGGGATGGCCGGGTCGCCTGTGCGATTAACCACAATTTTTCAGCGTAAGGGAAATGAGTGGCATGGCCCGCTTTACTAGCCGCAATTTACCGGATATCACACTGCAGGCGCTTAAGAGGCGATAATGATTTTATCCCCGCGTGATCCGGGCCTGGAGGCAGGGGAGAAGTACCAGTCTCATTTGAGACTGTTTATGATTCATGGCGACAGGGCAGTTTCCGGTTGGTTGATACGGTTTAACATATCATCATCCGTTTCTACACAACGGTAAGATGCATGCCATGTCTGAACCCACACTCTCTGCCAGACAGACGTTTACGCGACTGTGGCCCACCATTTCACCCTTCAGGCTGGGCCTGGTGGTCGCCGGGATAGCCCTCATCGTCAACGCCGCCATAGACCCGTTTATGCTGACATTGCTGAAAAGCCTGCTGGACGATGTGATGGGCAGGCGGCATGCGGGGATGCTGCTGTGGATGCCGCTGCTGATTATCGGGCTGATCCTGATCCGCGGCGTCAGCGGCTATATCTCCGGTTACTGTATCTCCTGGGTCTCCGGTAAAGTGGTGATGAGCCTGCGCCGTCGTCTCTTCAGCCATATGATGGGGATGCCGGTAGCGTTCTTTGATCAGCAATCAACCGGCACGCTGCTCTCACGCATCAGCTACGATTGCGAGCAGGTCGCCTCCGCCTCTTCCGGCTCGCTGGTCACGGTGGTGCGTGAAGGTGCCTCTATCCTTGGCCTGTTTGTCATGATGTTTTACTACAGCTGGCAGCTTTCCCTGATCCTGCTGGTGCTGGCGCCCGTGGTGTCGCTAGCGATCCGCCTCGTCTCCCGACGCTTTCGCCGCATCAGCAGGAACATGCAGGACACCATGGGGCAGGTCACCTCCCATGCTGAGCAGATGCTGAAAGGGCATAAAGAGGTGCTGATGTTCGGCGGTCAGCGGGTGGAGACAGAGCGGTTTGGACAGGTCAGCAACAGGATGCGTCGTCAGGGGATGAAAATGGTGTCGGCCACCGCGTTGTCCGATCCGCTTATCCAGCTGATCGCCTCTTTCGCACTGGCTTTTGTGCTCTATGCGGCCAGTTTTCCGTCAGTAATGACGACGCTGACGGCGGGCGCCCTCAGCGCGGTCTTTTCCGCCATGCTGATGCTGATGCGTCCGTTAAAGTCCCTGACCAGCGTCAATGCGCAGTTCCAGCGCGGCATGGCCGCCTGCCAGACACTGTTTGCGATTCTGGATACTGAGCAGGAAAAAGATGAGGGCACCCGCGTTATCGGACGCGCCGCCGGTCATATCGCGTTCCGCAACGTCAGCTTCACCTATCCCGGTTCGGAAACGCCCGCCCTGAACGCAATCAATATTGATATCCCGGCCGGGAAAACGGTCGCCCTGGTAGGCCGTTCCGGCTCAGGTAAATCGACCCTCGCCAGCCTGCTCACGCGTTTTTACGATATCGACAGCGGCGAAATTTTGCTGGATGGGCACGATCTGCGTGACTACACCCTGGCCTCGCTGCGCGAGCAGATGGCGCTGGTCTCTCAGCATGTTCATCTGTTCAATGACACCATCGCCAACAATATCGCCTATGCCCGTCGTGATCTCTTCAGCCGCGCCGCGGTCGAACAGGCGGCGCAGATGGCTCATGCCATGGAATTCATCAATAAGATGCAGAACGGGCTGGATACGATGATTGGGGAGAATGGGGTGCTGCTGTCGGGTGGACAGCGCCAGCGCATTGCCATTGCCCGCGCCCTGCTGCGCGACAGTCCCGTTCTGATCCTTGACGAAGCGACCTCGGCCCTCGATACCGGCTCAGAACGGGCGATTCAGTCTGCGCTGGAGACGCTGCAGCAGAACCGCACCACACTGATTATTGCGCACCGGCTCTCAACCATTGAGAAAGCCGATGAGATCCTGCTTATCGAAGAGGGCCGGATCGTTGAGCGGGGCTCGCATCAGCAGCTGCTGCAGCAGAACGGCGCTTATGCGCGGCTTTATCAGATGCAGTTCAGTCAGGCATCGCCTCTGCCGGAATAATCGCGCCACGATGCTGAATCACCGTGCTGGCGATCAGATGCCCGCGCTGTGCGGCGGCTTCAGCCGATGCGCCGGTCAGGCGGCGCGCCAGATATCCGGCGCTGAACGAATCGCCCGCGGCCGTCGTATCCACCACCTTCTCCTTCGCCAGCCGGACCGCAGGCACCTCAATCAGCGGCGCATCACCCGTGGCGACCAGGCAGGCCTCCGCACCCCGCTTAATCACAATTTCGCTGGCGCCTGCTTCGCGGGTTCGCGCGATAACCTCCTCCAGCGGCTGCTCGCCCCACAGCAGATGTTCATCATCCAGGGTGAGAAAGGCGATATCGGTACAGCTGAGCATGGCGCGATACGCGCTCTGCGCACTGGCCCGATCGGCCCATAAACGCGGGCGATAATTATTATCGAAAATCACCCTGCCGCCCTCTGCCCGGCAGCGGGCCAGAAGCTGCATCAGTTTCTCCCGGCTGGCAGCGGGCAGAATCGCCAGACTGATGCCGCTGAGGTAAAGATAGTCATAGTGCGCCAGCTGGTCGGCGATCGCCTCTGACTGCGGGCTGTCGAGCCAGTAGCGGGCCGCGGCGTCGCTGCGCCAGTACCAGAAGGTGCGCTCGCCCTCCGCATCGGTTTCAATCACATACAGGCCTGGCATTTTATTATCGAGACGCTGAATCAGGCCGGTGTTGACCTTCTCCTGCTGCCAGGCGGTTATCATCTGATCGCTGAACGAATCCGTCCCCAGCGCCGTGACGTAATCGACCCGTAACTGCTGCTCATCCACCTGGCGGGCGAGATAAACCGCCGTGTTCAGCGTATCGCCGCCAAAACCCCGTTTGATGTTCTCACCCTTTTCCGACAGCTCAATCATGCATTCGCCGATAATGGCAATTTTCTTCTGCGTCATGGTTTGCAACCCGTAGTGAAAGAGTACTCAGTCTCGCGTCTGGTATGGCAGTCGTCAACGCTTTTAAAACGCTGTTTTGATTTAGCTTAAGGTGCAGGAGAGGGCTAATCTGGCGGATAAGAGGCGCTAATTTCGGCTTTTTTTACCGATTATGCGGGCGACGCAGCTGATAGACTTTCCCTTTTTGTGGCCGGGTCGTTCATCTCTTTACCACAGACACTCACGATAATCGCAGCTGCGTCACCCGTTTTGGGGACATATTATCAACCAGGAAAATACCATGGTGATGGAGAGTATTAGTCAATGGCTGCCGTCTTCAATTGACCCTGATTATCAAACGGAAACCCCGCTCTTCTGGCAACAGTGCCAGCGGCGCTATCGGTTCCAGCCTATCTATCGGGTAACCGGTCGGTTACTCGCCATTGAACTGCTGACCGCCGTTTCTCATCCTGCCCAGCCGGAACGGAATCTGTCACCCGAGGCCTGGTTTGCCGGGCTCGATATCGCCCAGCGCCTCAATGTGATCTATGAGCAGCTGGAACTGCTGACGCAGTGGTCCGTCTTCTTCGAGCGCAACGGTGTGGTCGCGTCGGTCAACATCGATGGCCCCTCGCTGCTCTCTATTCAGCACCGGCCCGCCATTCGTCGCCTGATCGCCCGCCTGCCCTGGATCCGCTTTGAGCTGACAGAGCATCATGCGCTGCCACAGGCGGAGAGAGTCGCTAAGATCCCGGAACTGGGCCCGCTGTGGCTGGATGATTTTGGCTCTGGCATGGCCAATTTCTCCGCGCTGACCGAACTGAAATATGACTACATCAAGCTGTCGCGCGACCTGTTTATTCTGCTGGGCAGTTCTGATGAAGGGCGCAGCCTCTTTTCGATGCTGCTGGCGCTCATCAATCGCTACTGCAACGGCGTGATTGTCGAGGGCGTGGAAACGGAAGAGCAGTGGCAGCAGGTCAGGGGTTCCCCGGCCATCGCGGCTCAGGGCTACTACTTTTCGCGGCCTGTCCCATTTTCTGAACTGAATCATCTGACTCTCCAGCTTCCCTGATGCCGTTGCCCGCCGTCTCGACTATCTTTAACGCAGGCCGTGAAAGAGCAAGGAGAAAGCGACATGTCGCGTACCGGGAAAATCGTCAGTTGGGTTGCAGGCATTCTGGTGTTGTTGATTGTGGTGATTATTGTGGTGATCGCGACATTTGACTGGAACCGTCTGAAGCCCACCATCAATCAGAAAGTCTCAACCGAACTCAATCGTCCTTTTGCCATCCGCGGGGATCTGGGGATCGACTGGGTGCGCCATCGCGACGAGTCGGGCTGGCGGCGCTGGGTGCCGTGGCCGCAGATACACGCCGAAGATATCATGCTGGGTAACCCGCCCGGTATTCCTGATGTCACCATGGTCCATCTGCAGCGGGCCGACGCGACGCTGGCACCGCTGTCGCTGCTGCACAAAGAGCTTTTCATCCCGTGGATTAAGCTGCAGCGACCCGATGCGCGCCTGATTCAGACGGCGGATAAAAAGAATAACTGGACGTTCGATCTCGCCGGTAGTGACAAGGATGACAAGGACAGCGCGCCTTCGGCCTGGTCCTTCCGGCTGGATAATATCCTGTTTGATCAGGGGCAAATCCGCTATCGCGATGCGGTTAACCGCGCCGATGTCACGGTACAGGTGAATCCGCTGGGCAAACCGGTGCCCTATGCGCAGATTGCCGGCGGTGACGATCAGCAGAAGGGCGCGGGAGACTTCGTCTTTGGCTGGCAGGCCAGTGGCACCTACAACAATGAAAAGCTCAGCGGTGAAGGCAAGATTGGCGGCATGCTCTCGCTGCGCAGCCAGAACACCCCTTTCCCGGTGCAGGCCGATGTGCGAAACGGCACCACGCGGGTTCAGGTAACCGGGGGCGTGCAGGACCCGATGAACCTGGGCGGACTGAATGTGCGTCTGCGTTTCTCCGGCGATACGCTGGCGAACCTCTATGGCCTGACCGGCGTTCTGCTGCCTGATACCCCGCCTTATGAAACGGACGGCCATCTGATCGCGAAATTCAGCGGGGAAAAGGGCGCGGTCTACCGCTATGAGAAATTTAACGGTCATATCGGCGACAGCGATATTCATGGCTCGCTGATCTACACGCAGGGCAAACCGCGTCCCACCCTCACCGGGGAACTCACCTCTGAGCAACTGCGCATGGCCGATCTGGGGCCGCTGATTGGTGTGAACTCCGGCAAAGGGAGTGAGGAGACCGCCCAGGCCAAAGCCCGGCGCGGTGAGAAATCGAATCAGCCTGCTGACCGTGTGCTGCCGCACGACAGGTTTGAAACCAAAAGCTGGGATGTCATGGATGCCGACGTGAAGTTCAGCGGCAAACGTATCGAACACAGCAACTCACTGCCGCTAAGCGATCTCTATACCCACTTACAGCTCAAAAACGGCGATCTGCTGCTGGACCCGCTGCGCTTTGGTATCGCGGGCGGCAATCTCAACAGCACTATCCGGCTGGAGGGCGATCGCTCACCGATGCGTGGCCGGGTTGACCTGCATGCACGCAAGCTGCGTTTGCGTCAGCTGTTCCCGGATGTGCAGGCGATGAAGAACAGCCTGGGTCAGCTCAACGGTGATGCCAGCTTTACCGGCACCGGCAACTCGGTCGCCGACCTGCTGGCGACCAGCAACGGTCAGCTGAAGCTGCTGATGAATGACGGGCTGATCAGCCGCAATCTGATGGAGATCGCCGGACTCAACGTGGGTAACTACGTGGTCGGCAAACTCTTTGGCGACGATCAGGTGCGCATCAACTGCGCGGCCACCGATATCAGACTGCAGAATGGTCTGGCGACGCCGAACCTGTTTGTGTTTGATACCGAGAACGCGATTATCAATGTGTCAGGGAACGCCAACTTCGCCAGTGAGCGACTGGACCTGTCGATCAATCCGGAGAGTAAAGGTGTCCGCATCGTCACGCTGCGCTCCCCGCTCTACGTGCGCGGCACCTTTAAGAATCCGGATGCGGGCGTGAAAGCGGGGCCACTGCTGGCCCGTGGGGCCGCTGCCGTGGCGCTGGGTGCGGTCGTGGGGCCGGCAGCGGCGCTGCTGGCACTGATCTCCCCCAGCGACAACGAAGACAACCAGTGCAGCAACGTTCTGCAGCAGATGAAGCAGAAGAAGTAACTAGTTGCGGTAGAGCACTTTGATAATGTGATAACCAAAGCCGGTCTTTACCGGCCCGTAAGGCGTCAGCAACGGGCAGGTAAAGACCGCTTTATCAAAGGCCGGTACCATCTGTCCCTGCCGAAACTCGCCCAGATCGCCCCCCTTACGGCCGGAAGGACAGGTCGAATGCTTCTTCGCCAGCTGCTGGAAATTGCCGCCCTTCGCCAGTTTCGCCAGAATCTCTTTTGCCAGCGCTTCCTCTTTGACCAGGATGTGTAAAGCCGCCGCGGTTTTCGCCATGTTGGTATCTCGGTTGTGTATAATTGCCGCCCAGTATAAACCCCTTTCTTTTGATTCAATCAGGCGATTTCTTCTATGCGTTTAAACCCCAGCCAACAACGTGCCGTCGAATTTGTTACCGGTCCCTGTCTGGTACTGGCGGGCGCGGGATCGGGCAAAACCCGCGTAATTACCAATAAAATCGCCCATCTGATTCGTGAGTGCGGCTATCAGGCGCGACACATCGCTGCGGTGACCTTCACCAATAAAGCCTCGCGCGAAATGAAAGAGCGTGTGGCGCAGACGCTGGGTCGCAAAGAGGCGCGCGGGCTGCTGATCTCCACCTTCCACACGCTGGGCCTGGAGATCATCAAGCGTGAAACGGCGGCGCTGGGCATGAAGTCTAACTTCTCGCTGTTCGACGATCAGGATCAGCTCGCCCTGCTGAAAGAGCTGACCAGAGAGTGGCTGGAGGAGGATAAGACGCTGTTGCAGCAGCTCATCTCCACCATCTCAAACTGGAAAAATGACCTGATCGATCCGCAGGGCGCGGCCGCGCAGGCGCGTTCACAGCAGGAGAATATTTTTGCCCACTGCTATGGCCTCTACAGTCAGCATCTCAAATCGTGCAACGTCCTCGATTTTGACGATTTGATCCTGCTGCCGACGCTGCTGCTGCAGCGTAATCAGGAGGTGCGCGAACGCTGGCAGCAGCGTATCCGCTATCTGCTGGTGGATGAGTACCAGGATACCAACACCAGCCAGTATGAGCTGGTTAAACTGCTGGTTGGCGCGCGGGCGCGCTTCACGGTGGTGGGTGATGATGACCAGTCGATCTACTCCTGGCGCGGCGCACGACCTCAGAATCTGGTGCTGCTGAGTCAGGACTTTCCGGCGCTGGAAGTGGTGAAGCTGGAGCAGAACTACCGCTCCTCGCAGCGCATCCTGAAAGCGG
Organism: Pantoea sp. ARC270; assembly: GCF_003236725.1. NCBI lineage: Bacteria > Pseudomonadati > Pseudomonadota > Gammaproteobacteria > Enterobacterales > Erwiniaceae > Pantoea > Pantoea sp. ARC270. Next base: position 72,262 of record NZ_PUGA01000029.1, on the reverse strand, counting down.
CGAACATCCTGATTGCCAACAACCCGCACGTGTTTGAAAAGCGGCTCTTCTCCGAACTGGGGCAGGGCAGCGAACTCAAAGTGGTGATCGCCAACAGCGAAGAGCATGAAGCGGAGCGGGTCACCGGCGAACTGATTGCGCATCACTTTATCAACAAAACGCAGTACAAAGATTACGCGATCCTCTACCGGGGTAACCATCAGTCACGCACCTTTGAAAAGTTTCTGATGCAGAACCGCATTCCCTATCGCATCTCTGGCGGCACCTCGTTCTTCTCACGGCCGGAGATTAAAGATTTGCTCGCCTATCTGCGCGTGCTGACTAACCCTGAGGATGACAGCGCGTTCCTGCGCATCGTCAACACACCGCGTCGCGAGATTGGTCCGGCGACGCTGCAGAAGCTCGGTGAATGGGCGAATCTGCGCAGCAAGAGCCTGTTTCATGCCAGTTTCGATGTCGGGCTGGGTCAGACGCTCAACGGACGTGGTCTGGAGCATCTGCAGCGCTTTACTCACTGGCTGAATGAGATCATCCAGCTGACCGAACGCGAGCCGGTCAACGCCGTCCGCGATCTGATTCGCGGCATCGATTACGAAAGCTGGCTGTTCGAAACCTCCGGCAGTCCGAAAGCCGCAGAAATGCGGATGAAGAACGTCAACACGCTGTTTCAGTGGATGACCGAAATGCTGGAGGGCAGCGATATCGACGAGCCGATGACGCTGGCCCAGGTGGTCACGCGCTTTACCCTGCGCGACATGATGGAGCGCGGTGAAAGCGATGAAGAGCTGGATCAGGTGCAGCTGATGACGCTGCACGCCTCCAAAGGGCTGGAGTTCCCCTATGTGTTCCTGGTGGGCATGGAAGAGGGGCTGTTGCCGCACCAGAGCAGCATCGATGAGAACAATATCGAAGAGGAGCGTCGTCTGGCCTACGTCGGCATCACGCGGGCACAGAAAGAGCTGACATTTACCCTCTGCCGTGAACGGCGGCAATATGGCGAGCTGGTGCGACCGGAACCGAGCCGTTTTCTGCTGGAGCTGCCGCAGGACGATCTGCAGTGGGAGACGGAGCGCAAAGTGGTCAGTGCCGAGGAGCGGATGAAAACCGGGCAGAGCCGGGTTGCCGGTCTGCGGGCGATGCTGGATAAAGCCAGAAAAGGATAAGCACGTCAGGCGGAGAGGCGAAGGCGATTCGCCTCAGACGCAGGTATTACGACAGGGTTAACAACCAGTGGACATAGGACTGATAGTGGCTCTCCTGCTCCAGCAGTTCGCTGCGCAGCGGATGCGCTTCCAGCCAGCCAGCGGGCAGGGTCAGATGCAGGGCATCATCGTCCGCCTGGAGTCGTACCGCTGGCAGGGTGTCATCGCGGCGGCGGGTTGAGAAAATAATCGCCAGCCGCAGCAGACGGCACATCCGTTCCGCCAGACGCGGCGGCAGGGCGTTTTGCTGGGTCAGCAGCGCCAGATCGATGCTGCCGCTCTGGTTTTGCAGCAGGCAGGCCAGCAGCTTCTTCTGCGCCGGTGTGAAGCCGGGCAGGTCCAGATGACGCACCAGGTAAGCCGCATGCTGTGGCGCATGCCGGAAGTCGACGCTGAGGCCGATTTCGTGGATCGCACAGGCGCTGAGCAGCAGCTCACGACAGCGCTGATCCAGCTTCCATGAAGTAGAAACCTGACGGAAGAAGCTCTCCGCCAGCTGACGCACACGATCTGCCTGTTCAACATCAATGCTGAACCGGCGCTGGACGTTGTGAAGCGTGCGGGTGCGGATATCGCGGTCGACAGGCAGATGCAGCATGCCGTAGACCAGCCCTTCACGCAGCGCGCCGCCCGCCAGGGTCATGCTATCGATACTGAGCGTCTGGAAAATGGCGATCAGGATCGACAGGCCGCTGGGGAACACCAGCGCCCGTTCCAGCGTCAGCCCTTCGATTTCAAGCTCTTCCAGTTTGCCGCACTGGATTGCGCGCTGTTTAAGCTGCTGCAGCTTGCTCAGCGTGATGCGCTCATCCATGCCCTGCGCCACCATAATCTCCTGCAGCGCCTGCACCGTGCCGGACGCACCGACACAGGCCTGCCAGCCCTGCTGACGCAGCTGCGCGGCAACAGGCTGGATCATCTCACGGGCAGCCTGCTCCGCCTGGTCAAAATTCTCTTTTGCCAGATGACGATCGCTGAAAAAGCGCTCCAGCCAGGTGACACAGCCCATCGACAGACTGAACAACACTGACGCGTGCGAACCATCGCCGGTTGCCAGCTCGGTACTGCCGCCACCGATATCCACCACCAGACGCTGGTCGGAGCCGCCCGTGGTGTGAGCCACGCCCTGATAAATCAGGCGCGCCTCTTCTTCACCGCTGATGACGTTGATGGTGCAGCCAAGAATCTGCTGGGCGGTATCGAGGAAGGTCTGCGCATTCGCGGCCAGACGCAGCGTGGCGGTCGCCACCACGCGAATCTGATCGGGGGGAATATCCTGCAGTTGCTCAGAGAAGAGCCGGAGGCATTGCCAGCCACGCGCCATGGCTTCGGCTGACAACTGATTACTGGCATCCAGACCGGCGGCAAGGCGAACCTTGCGCTTAATTTTTGCCACGGTCTGAATACTGCCAGAGACCTCGCGCACCACCAACATATGAAAGCTGTTAGACCCTAAATCAATCGCTGCATAAAGTGACGACGCGCTGAGCATGGTGGCCTAACCTGAACGTTTACGGTTGTTGTTGCGTGGCGCACCGCGACGATTAGCGTTATTGCCTCCACGGCGTGGGCCATTGCCGGAACGGCTGCGCTGCAGACGCTTAGGCGGCGGTAAATCGGTTAACAGGGCTTCGCTGCTGTACTTGCTGACCGGGATGCTGTGGCCAATGTACTCTTCAATCGATGGCAGATTCAGCGCGTACTCTTCACAGGCCAGGCTGATAGAGTGTCCGCTGGCACCTGCACGGCCGGTACGGCCAATGCGGTGAACGTAATCTTCACAGTCATCAGGCAGATCGTAGTTAAAGACGTGGGTGACCGCCGGGATGTGCAGACCACGGGCAGCAACGTCAGTCGCGACCAGAATATCCACGTCCCCTTTGGTGAAGTCATCAAGAATGCGCAGGCGCTTCTTCTGTGCCACATCGCCGGTCAGCAGGCCAACGCGGTGACCATCAGCGGCCAGGTGGCCCCAGATATCTTCACAGCGGTGCTTGGTGTTTGCGAAGACAATGGCGCGATCCGGCCACTCTTCTTCCAGCAGGGTCTGCAGCAGGCGCATTTTCTCTTCGTTAGACGGATAGAAAAGCTCTTCCTGGATGCGATGGCCGGTTTTCTGCTCCGGTTCCACTTCAACATATTCCGCGCTGTTCATGTGCTCGAACGCCAGTTCACGAACGCGATAAGAGAGCGTTGCTGAGAAGAGCATGCTCAGGCGCTGCGTGGCAGGCGGCATACGGCGGAACAGCCAGCGAATATCTTTAATAAAGCCGAGATCGAACATGCGATCGGCTTCGTCCAGCACCATGACCTGGATGACACCGAGGTTAACGTGATTTTGCTTCGCGTAGTCGATCAGGCGACCGGTGGTGGCCACCAGAATATCTACGCCCTGCTCCAGCACTTTCAGCTGTTTATCATAACCGTCTCCGCCATAGGCGAGACCCAGTTTCAGGCCGGTTGAGGCGGTAAGGGGTTCGGCATCTGCATGAATCTGCACAGCAAGTTCACGCGTTGGCGCAAGAATAAGTGCCCGTGGCTGATTAACCTGACGACCTTCCACCGCAGGATAAGAGAGAAGATGATGAAACGTTGACGTCAGAAACGCCATCGTTTTGCCGGTACCGGTTTGCGCCTGGCCTGCAACATCACGCCCTGAAAGCGTAAAAGGCAGAGCTAACGCCTGAATCGGCGTGCAGTATTGAAAGCCTTTACTATCAAGGGCTTCAACCACTTTAGGGTGCAGGGCGAAGTCGGAAAACTTCTGTTCAGTTAAGTGTGTTTTGCTCATAGTGTGGTAGAATATCAGCTTACTATCGCTTTACGAAAGCGTATCCGATGAAATAAAGTCAACCAACATTGGTATATATTACGCCAATTCGCCAGGCATAATCTTGTGGAGTAAAACATGAGCAGCGATAAAATCGTTCATCTGACTGATGACAGTTTCGACACCGACGTGCTGAAAGCCGACGGCGTTACACTGGTAGATTTCTGGGCTGAATGGTGTGGTCCTTGCAAAATGATCGCGCCAATCCTTGATGAAGTTGCAGAAGAGTATGATGGCAAGCTGACCATCGCTAAGCTGAATATTGACGATAACCCAGGCACGGCACCGAAGTATGGCATTCGTGGTATCCCGACGCTGCTGCTGTTCAAAAATGGCGAAGTCGCCGCGACCAAAGTGGGCGCGCTGTCTAAAGGCCAGCTGAAAGAGTTCCTGAACGCCAACCTGGCGTAATGCAGGACTGAATGTCTGGCAGTGGTGAATTTATCTCCTGCTGCTGGACGTTCGCTTTCAGGCGTGCTAATTTACTCACACTGCATTACGAACTTACCTTGTAGTTAGCATCTAAAGTTTTCCCTTGTTGAACCCATTCGCCCTGTACCTTATAAAGATAGAACGGTTCAGCAATCTTACGGTTAGCTCCAACTCTGGCATTACATTCGGACATCTCCCTGCATACCGATCGCCATTCCATTCGATGATCGTCGGGAAGAGCCGAAAAGAGCCATTAACGGCATGGATTAGTTGCCATACCATTCACGACAAACATTCCGAGTATTACCCCGAGTTTAAGAACCCATCACTATGAATCTTACCGAATTAAAGAATACGCCGGTTGCTGAGCTGATTACTCTCGGCGAAAATATGGGGCTGGAAAATCAGGCTCGCATGCGCAAGCAGGACATTATCTTTTCAATCCTGAAGCAGCACGCGAAGAGCGGCGAAGACATCTTCGGTGATGGCGTGCTGGAGATTCTTCAGGATGGATTTGGATTCCTCCGTTCCGGAGACAGCTCCTACCTCGCCGGCCCTGATGATATCTACGTTTCCCCCAGCCAAATCCGCCGCTTCAACCTCCGCACTGGTGACACCATCTCTGGCAAAATCCGTCCACCGAAAGAAGGTGAACGCTATTTTGCGCTGCTGAAAGTTAACGAAGTTAACTACGACAAGCCGGAAAACGCGCGTAATAAGATTCTGTTCGAAAACCTCACGCCGCTGCACGCCAACAAGCGTCTGCGTATGGAACGGGGTAATGGTTCAACGGAAGATTTAACGGCCCGCGTTCTGGACCTGGCGTCACCGATCGGTCGTGGTCAGCGTGGTCTGATTGTTGCACCGCCAAAAGCCGGTAAAACCATGCTGCTGCAGAACATCGCGCAGAGCCTGGCGTACAACTACCCGGACTGCGTGCTGATGGTCCTGCTGATCGATGAGCGTCCGGAAGAAGTGACCGAGATGCAGCGTCTGGTCAAAGGTGAAGTCATTGCCTCAACCTTCGATGAGCCGGCGTCACGCCACGTTCAGGTTGCGGAAATGGTCATCGAGAAAGCCAAGCGCCTGGTTGAGCACAAGAAAGATGTCATCATCCTGCTCGACTCCATCACCCGTCTGGCGCGTGCTTATAACACCGTGGTGCCGGCGTCAGGTAAAGTCCTGACCGGTGGTGTGGATGCCAACGCCCTGCATCGTCCAAAGCGTTTCTTTGGTGCTGCACGTAACGTGGAAGAGGGCGGCAGCCTGACCATCATCGCCACCGCGCTGGTTGATACCGGTTCGAAGATGGACGAAGTGATTTACGAAGAGTTCAAGGGTACCGGTAACATGGAACTGCATCTCGCCCGTAAAATCGCTGAAAAACGTGTCTTCCCGGCGATCGACTACAACCGCTCCGGTACACGTAAAGAAGAGCTGCTTACCTCTCAGGAAGAGCTGCAGAAGATGTGGATCCTGCGTAAGATCATTCACCCGATGGGCGAAATCGACGCAATGGAGTTCCTCATCAACAAACTGGCGATGACGAAAACCAACGATGAATTCTTCGACATGATGAAGCGTTCATAATCTGATACGGCCAGGCCGGACCACTGATTCGGCTTTTTTAATCCAGATTTGCAGAAAATCGCCCTTACGCCACGTCCCGACGTGGCGTTTTTCATTTGTGAGCTATAGGATTGAACACTGGCAGGAGCATTTATAATGACTGTGGTAGTGATGGCGAATTTTTGACCGTTCGTCTGTCTCTTGATGCAGAATTCGGAATCCGACACAGCGATAAACGCGCTTTTTCGCGTATTGTTGTGCGGGATGTTAGCTGAGAGCGTTTAACGTGAATTTACTCACTATGAGTACTGAGCTTGGTTTAATTTTTCTCTTTTCACTGGCTTTCCTCTTTTTTGCTCGAAAAGCAGCTAAAAAAATTGGTTTAGTTGATAAGCCTAACTCACGTAAACGCCATCATGGCGCGATTCCGTTGGTGGGCGGCATTTCCGTGTTTGCAGGGATCTGCTTCACGTTCGCGATTACCAACTACTATCTGCCACACGCGCTGCTCTATCTGGGCTGTGCCGGTGTGCTGGTGCTGGTCGGGGCGCTCGACGATCGTTTTGATATCAGCGTTAAAATCCGCGCGGTGGTGCAGGCGCTGGTCGCTGTCGTCATGATGGTGGGGGCAAAACTCTATCTGCTGAGTCTGGGCTTTATCGTCGGTCCGTTCGAGCTGATCGTGGGGCCCTTTGGCTATGTGCTGACGCTGTTCGCCGTCTGGGCCGCGATTAACGCCTTTAATATGGTGGATGGCATCGATGGTCTGCTGGGCGGTCTCTCCTCAGTGACCTTTGCCGCTATGGGCATCATCCTCTATTTCGACGGCCAGACCAGCCTGGCGATGTGGTGCTTTGCGATGATCGCCGCCACGCTGCCCTATATTCTGCTCAACCTGGGCTTTCTTGGCCGCCGCTTTAAAGTCTTTATGGGTGACGCCGGCAGCACCATGATCGGCTTCACCATCATCTGGATTCTGCTGGAAACCACCCAGGGTCTGAGTCACCCCATCACGCCGGTGACCGCCCTCTGGCTCATCGCCATTCCCCTGATGGATATGGTGGCGATCATGTATCGCCGTCTGCGCAAAGGCATGAGCCCGTTCTCGGCTGACCGTCAGCACATCCACCATCTGATTATGCGCGCCGGCTTCAGCTCGCGTCAGGCCTTTGTGCTGATTACCGTCGCGGCCGCGATTCTCGCCGGTATCGGGGTGCTGGGTGAGTATCTGGCGTTTATCCCTGAGTGGGTGATGCTGCTGCTTTTCCTGGGCGCGTTCATGGTTTATGGCTACTGCCTGAAACATGCATGGCGCGTGGCGCGGCGTATCCGTCGCATCAAGCGCCGTCTGAGCCATCATCGCGAAGCAAAAAATAAATGAACCCGATGCTGATTAAAGGATATCTCTGCCATGCCTTCTGACGTTGTGGACAACGAACTGGATCTTCGCGGCTTAGGCTGCCGGTTATGGCGTGGCAAGCGCTGGATTGTGGGGCTGGCCCTGCTGTTTGCCCTGGTCGCCTGGCTGGCGACGCTGCTGCTGAAACAGGTCTGGAGCACCACGGCGATCACCGATCGTCCGACGGTAAATATGCTGGGCTCCTACTATGCACAGCAGCAGTTTCTGACCAACCTGGATGTGCGGAATAACGCGTTAACCCTGGCGGCGCCCTCGCCAACGGTGATGGATGAGGTCTATCAGGAGTTCATCATGCAGCTCGCCTCGTGGGATACGCGCCGCGAGTTCTGGCAGCAAACCGACTACTACAAGAGTCGTAAAACCGGCAACGCGCACAACGATGCCGCGCTGCTTGACGACATGATCGGCAACATTCTCTTCACCCCGGCGGACGCGGCACATAACCTGCCGGACAACGTCAGACTCAAAGCGGAAACCGCAGGCGACGCCAACAACCTGCTGCGTCAGTATATTGCCTACGCCAGCGAGCGTGCCGCACGTCATCTGAATGATGAGTTAAAAGGGGCCTGGCAGGCGCGCACCGATCAGTTGCAGGCGCAGGTAAAACGTCAGGAAGATGTGGCGAACGCCGTATTCCAGCGCCAGCAGCACCGTCTGGAGCAGGCGCTGAAGATCGCCAGTCAGCAGGGTATCAATGAGAAACAGACGCGCGAAGCGGGTGAAAATCTGGCGGACAGCGATCTCTTCCTGCTGGGCCAGCCCGTGCTGCAGGGACAGCTTGAAACCCTGCGTGCCACCGGTCCCAGCTTCGATATCAGCTATGATCAAAACAGAGCTATGCTGGCCACGCTGCAGACCGGACCCAGACTGAACAGCCAGTTCCAGACCTACCGTTATCTGCGTACGCCGGAAGAGCCGGTATCACGTGACAGCCCGCGACGTCTGTTCATGATGATTATGTGGGGTGCCGTTGGGGCATTAACCGGCGCGGGCGTGGCGCTGGCACGTCGTCCGCGTCTGATGTCAGACACGCATGATTGAGAGAAATAGTGTGAAAGTTCTGACCGTATTTGGTACTCGCCCCGAAGCGATAAAAATGGCCCCGCTGGTTCAGGCGCTGGCGCAGGATCCCGCGTTTGAATCACGGCTGTGCGTCACCGCCCAGCATCGCGAAATGCTCGATCAGGTGCTGCGTCTGTTCAGACTGCAGCCGGACTACGATCTCAACATCATGCGGCCTGAGCAGGGGCTGACGGAGATCACCTGTCGCATCTTAGAGGGCATGAAAACCGTTCTGCTCGACTTCCGGCCCGACATCGTGCTGGTGCACGGCGACACGACCACCACGCTGGCGGCGAGTCTGGCCGCCTTTTATCATCAGATTCCGGTTGGCCATGTGGAAGCCGGGCTGCGCACCGGCGATCTCGCGTCGCCGTGGCCGGAAGAGGGCAACCGTAAGCTGACCGGCCATCTCGCCCGCCTGCATTTCACCCCGACCTCGCGCTCGCGACAGAATCTGCTGCAGGAAAATCTCGCCGACTCACGCATTATCGTGACCGGCAATACGGTTATTGACGCGCTGCTGTGGGTACGTGATCGGGTGCTGGATGACACCAATCTGAATGCGCAGCTGGCCGCGCGCTATCCGTTTCTCGATCCGGAGAAGAAACTGGTGCTGGTCACCGGTCATCGTCGTGAAAGCTTTGGCGGCGGGTTTGAACGGATCTGCAGCGCGCTGGCGCAGATTGCCCGCCAGCATCCGGAAGCGCAGATTGTCTATCCGGTGCACCTCAATCCCAATGTCAGCGAACCGGTTAACCGGATACTCAGCGGCATTGAAAATATCATTCTGATCGAACCGCAGGAGTATCTGCCTTTTGTCTGGCTGATGAACCGCGCCTGGTTAATCCTCACCGACTCCGGCGGTATCCAGGAAGAGGCGCCGTCGCTGGGTAAACCGGTGCTGGTGATGCGCGACACCACCGAGCGGCCGGAAGCGGTCGATGCCGGCACCGTGAAACTGGTGGGAACCGATGTCGCCACTATCGTGGCCAGCGTGAGCGAACTGCTGAGCGACGATGAGGCCTGGCAGGCGATGAGTCATGCCCATAATCCTTATGGCGATGGCAAAGCCTGCGGTCGTATTTTACAAGCCTTAAAAGATAACCGAGCCGAATTATGAGTTTTGAAACCATCTCCGTGATTGGACTGGGATACATTGGGCTGCCGACGGCAGCCGTTTTTGCCTCAAAGGGAAAAAAAGTGGTGGGCGTGGATATCAACGCGCGCGCCGTGGAAACCATCAACCGTGGCGCGATCCACATCGTGGAGCCCGATTTAGATCAGGTGGTACATGCTGCCGTCACGCGTGGCGACCTGCGTGCCACCACCCAGCCTGAGCCTGCGGACGCCTTTCTTATTGCTGTGCCGACCCCGTTCAAAGATGACCATCAGCCCGACCTGCGCTTTGTGAAAGCCGCCGCAGAGTCGATAGCCCCCGTGCTGAAGAAGGGCGACCTGGTGATTCTGGAGTCGACGTCGCCGGTTGGCAGCACGGAACAGATGGCCGACTGGCTGGCGGCGGCGCGTCCCGATCTGCGTTTCCCGCAGCACGGTGAGACGCCCGATGTCTTCGTCGCCTACTGCCCGGAGCGCGTACTGCCGGGTCAGGTGATGGTCGAACTGATCAATAATGACAGGGTCATCGGCGGCATGACACCCGCCTGTTCCGCCCGCGCAAGCGAGCTGTATCGCATTTTCCTGAAAGGCGAGTGTGTGGAAACCAACGCCCGCACCGCCGAGATGTGCAAGCTGACTGAGAACAGCTTCCGCGATGTGAACATCGCCTTTGCCAATGAGCTGTCGCTGATTTGCGCCGATCAGGGGATCAACGTCTGGGAGCTGATTGCGCTGGCGAATCGCCATCCGCGCGTCAACATTCTGCAGCCAGGGCCGGGCGTCGGGGGACACTGCATCGCCGTCGATCCCTGGTTCATCGTGGCGCAGAATCCCGAACTAGCCCGTCTGATCCGCACCGCGCGCGAGGTCAATGATGCCAAGCCGCAGTGGGTGCTGGACCAGGTAAAAACCGCGCTGGCGGAGTGCCTGACCCAGACCGGCAAGCGCGCCAGCGATATCACCATCGCCTGCTTCGGACTGGCTTTTAAACCCAATATTGACGATCTGCGCGAAAGCCCGGCGGTGGGCGTAGCGCAGAAGATTGCGGAGTGGCACCGCGGCACAACCTGGGTGGTTGAGCCTCACATTGCGCAGATCGCTGACGCGCTGGCAGGTAAAGCTGAGCTGGTTTCGGGCGAGCAGGCGCTGGCCCAGGCCGATATTCTGGTGATGCTGGTGGATCATCGCGCCTTCCGCGCCATCGATGCCGCTCAGGTACAGCAGCAATGGATTGTCGACACCAAAGGTGTGTGGCGATGAGGCGTTTTAGCGTTTAAATAACTGACATGTGCGGTTGCCTGGCGTAACGGCTGGCTGAGTGACGAGCAGCTGCGCGCCGCGGGTGACGCGTTGACGAAAACCGGCTACGGCCAATACCTGCTGGATTTATTACATGCCCGTCCACGTCAATATTAATCCCCTCAGCTGGGAGAGCGCATTCTTCGGTGTTGAGACAGTGAGGCTGGAGCTGCAAGGCGACACCCCACTGGAGCAGGCGCTGCGCCATCCCTGTGCACTGATGCAGATGAAAGTCGCTGCGGGTGAAACGGCGCTGATCGATACGCTGCAGCAGCATCAGTTCCAGCTGGTGGAGGGTGAGGCCGATCTGACGCTGGCGATTGACCAGACGGAGCGGCAGGCGGGCATTCGCATTGCGCGTGAGGCACAGATCCCCTCTCTGCGTGACGCCGCGTCGCAGCTCTTCAGTCAGAGCCGCTTTCGTGCGCCCTGGTATGCGCCGGACGCCAGCGGTCGCTTTTATGCGCAGTGGATTGAAAATGCGGTGCGCGGGGCGTTTGACGATCAGTGCCTGGTCGCCTGCGATGCCGCGGGTGGAGTGCAGGGCTTTGTTTCGCTGCGTGCGGTGGAGGGCGATGCCCGCATCGGCCTGCTCGGCGTCCTGCCCGACGCACAGGGACAGGGACTGGGTCAGCGACTGATGCTGGCGGCGGCGGACTGGGCGCGGGTCAGGCAGCTCGCGCAGCTTCGGGTGGCGACTCAGCTCAGCAATCTTACGGCGATGCGCCTCTATTTACGCAGCGGTGCCCGGCTCGACAGCACCGCCTACTGGTTTTACAGGAAAGGTCATGATTCCATTTAATGCGCCGCCCGTGGTGGGCACAGAAATTGAGTATATGCAGTCGGCGATGAGCAGCGGCAAGCTGTGCGGCGACGGCGGCTTTACACGCCGCTGCCAGCAGTGGATGGAGCAGCGTTTCGGCAGTAAAAAAGTGCTGCTGACCCCCTCCTGCACCGCTTCGCTGGAGATGGCGGCGCTGCTTATCGATCTGCAGCCTGGCGATGAAGTGATTATGCCGAGCTACACCTTCGTCTCTACCGCCAATGCCTTTGTGCTGCGCGGCGCGCGTATCGTCTTTGTCGATGTCCGCCCGGACACCATGAATATTGATGAAACCCTGATTGAAGCGGCCATCACAGAAAAAACCCGTGCCATTGTCCCGGTGCACTACGCAGGCGTCGCCTGTGAAATGGACACCATCATGGCGCTGGCGGCAAAACATAAGCTGTTTGTCATCGAAGATGCGGCGCAGGGTGTGATGTCACGCTACAAAGGCCGTGCGCTGGGTACCATCGGCCATATCGGCTGCTTCAGCTTTCATGAAACCAAGAACTACACGGCGGGTGGCGAAGGAGGGGCAACCCTGATTAACGACGCCAGTCTGGTCGAGCGCGCCGAAATCGTGCGGGAAAAGGGCACGAACCGCAGCCAGTTCTTCCGCGGTCAGGTCGATAAATACACCTGGCGCGATATGGGGTCGAGCTTCCTGATGGCCGATCTGCAGGCGGCCTACCTCTGGGCACAGCTGGAAGCCGCTGACCGTATTAACCAGCAGCGTTTACGTATCTGGCAGCGTTACTATGAGGCGCTTCAGCCACTGGCGGCACAGGGACGCATTGACCTGCCCGTGATCCCTGCCAGCTGCGAACATAATGCCCATATGTTTTACATCAAGCTGCGCGATCAGGATGATCGTCAGGCGCTGATTAACTGGATGAAGGAAGCCGAGATACTGACGGTGTTCCACTATATTCCGCTGCACAGTTCGCCTGCCGGTGAGCGTTTCTCGCAGTTTGTCGGGGAGGATCGCTTTACCAAAGCGGAAAGCGAACGCCTGCTGCGCCTGCCGCTGTTTTATAACCTGTCAGATAATAATCAGAGCACGGTTATCAGCTCACTGCTGAGCTTCTTTTCCTGATGTCATTAGCCAGAGCCTCAGTGTGGACCGCGTCGTCCACGCTGGTAAAAATTGTGTCTGGTCTGCTGGTGGTAAAACTGCTGGCGGTCAGCTTCGGTCCTGAAGGTGTGGGGCAGGCGGGAAACTTTCGTCAGCTGATTACCGTGCTGGGTGTACTGGCCGGGGCGGGCATCTTCAACGGTGTCACCACGTATGTGGCGCAGTATCAGCAGCAGCCCGGCCAGCTACGGGCGCTGGTGGGTACGGCGTCGGCCATGGTGCTGGGCTTTTCCGGCGCGCTGGCGCTGCTGTTTCTGCTGGCGGCGGCCCCGATCAGCACGGCGCTGTTTGGTCATGACCGCTATCAGGGCGTTATCCGCGTGGTCGCTTTCCTTCAGCTCGGCATCGCCTGGGCCAACTTTACGCTGGCGCTGCTGAAGGGGTATCGCGACGCGCGCGGCAATGCGCTGGCGCTGATCGCTGGCAGCCTGATTGGGGTCATGGGCTATCTGGTCTGCTGGTGGCTGGGTGGCTATCAGGGCGCACTGACCGGCCTGGCGCTGGTGCCGGCCCTGCTGCTGTTGCCGGCACTGGTGATGCTGAAACGCCGCGCGCCGCTGCCGCTGAGCTGGCTGCGTCCACAATGGCATCCTGAGCTGGCGCGCAATCTGGCGAAATATACCCTGATGGCGCTGATCACGGCGGTAACCCTGCCGGTGGCCTGGGTGCTGATGCGTAACCTGCTGGCAGAGCAGCAGGGCTGGGCGCAGGTCGGCCTGTGGCAGGGCGTGACCAGCATTTCCGATGCCTATCTGCAGTTTATTACCGCCACCTTCAGCGTCTGGCTGTTGCCGACCCTGGCACGGCTCGATAACAAGCGCGACATCGCGCGGGAGATTGGCCGGGCACTGCGCTTTGTGCTGCCTGCCGTGGCCGTCGCCAGCCTGACTGTCTGGGTGCTGCGCGATTTCGCCATCAGCCTGCTCTTCTCCGAAGCCTTTCGCGGGATGCGCGATCTCTTTGTCTGGCAACTGTGCGGCGATGTTTTTAAAGTTGGCGCCTATGTTTTCGGATATCTGGTTATCGCCAAAGCCTCGCTGCGCTTTTATGTTCTGACTGAGATCAGCCAGTTTCTGTTACTGACCCTGTTCTCACGCTGGCTGATCCCGTTACATGGCGCAACGGGGGCCGCACAGGCCTATATGCTGACCTACATGGCTTACTTTGCCCTGTGTTGTGGCGCTTTTATTGTTTACTGTCGGAAAAAATGAGTTTAATTCACGTTCTGGGATCGGATATTCCCCATCACAACCTCACGGTGCTGCGCTTTTTTAACGACGTTCTCAGCGTTGAGCAGCCTGCGGCTTCGCCACGCCATTTTATGGTGGTGACCGGGCAGCCCGAGAGTCTGGCAACGTTCAGTGCGTTACAGATCGAGTGCTTCGCCAGCAAGAAAGCGCTGGCGCAGGCGGTAGTGCAGCGGGCAAAAAATCGTCAGCAGCGTTTCTTCTGTCACGGCCAGTTTAACCCGTGGATCTGGCTGGCACTCCTTAGCGGTAAGCTGCGCCGCTCACAGCTGTTCTGGCATGTCTGGGGAGCCGATCTTTATGAAGACTCACGCAGCCTGAAGTTTCGCCTGTTCTATCACATTCGCCGGTTAGCTCAGGGACGGGTGGCACAGGTTTTTGCCACCCGTGGAGATCTGCACCACTTTCAGCAGCGGCATCGCCGGGTGCCGGGTTCACTGCTCTATTTCCCGACCCGAATGCCTGCCGCCGCCGTGCAGGCCGATCCGACGGAACCGTTCACGCTGCTGCTGGGCAACTCGGGCGATCCGAGTAACCGCCATATTGAAGGCTTAAAAGCGATTCACGCGCAGTTTGGTGAGCAGGTGCGTATTGAGGTGCCGCTGGGTTATCCGCCGGGCAATGAGGCTTATATCAGCCAGATTCAGGCCGCAGCGGATACGCTGTTCCCGCAGGGGCAGGTGAACCTGATACGTGAAAATATGGCGTTTGAAGCCTATCTGGCGCTGCTGGCGCGCTGCCACGTCGGCTATTTTATGTTTGAACGTCAGCAGGGGGTGGGCACACTCTGCCTGCTGATTCAGGCGAACGTGCCGTTTGTGCTGACCCGCAAAAATCCATTCTGGCGCGATGTGGCAGAGCAGCAGTTGCCGGTCCTGTTCAGCGAAGATACGCTGTCGCCTGCTGTTATCGCCGAGGCGCGTCGCCAGCTTATGACCTGTGATAAAGCGGCGATCGCCTTTTTCGCTCCCGGTTATCTGGCAGGCTGGCGGGCAGCGTTACAGCTCAGCGAAGGGGAAAAGTCATGAGTCTTATGCAGTTTGGCGGCCTGCTGGTGGTCTATCTGCTGTCGCTGGGTTTCATTCTGACCCTGACCTGGCGGGAGTTTAAGCGTGTCCGTTTTAACTTCCACCTCTTTTTCACGCTGCTGTTTTTACTGACCTTCTACTTCGGCTTTCCGCTGACTTCCCTGCTGGTGTTCCGGTTTCATGTTGAGGTGGTGCCGGTGGAAAACCTGCTGGAGGCGCTGCTCTCGGCCACGGCGTTTTATGCCATCTATTACGTCAGTTATAAGGTGCGGCTGAAGCCGGCCAATGCACCGCCTGCAAAGCCCTGGCTGCAGATGAACCGGGTCGAAACCCACCTGACCTGTGTGATTCTGGCGCTGGTGGCGCTGGGCACCGTTACGGTGTTCTTTATTCACAACGGTTTTCTGCTGTTCCGCCTGACGGCCTATAACCAGATCTTCTCCAGCGAAGTGTCGGGCGTGGCGCTGAAGCGCTTCTTCTATTTCTTTATTCCGGCGATGCTGATCCCCTATTTTCTGCGTCCGACGCGTCGCAACTGGCTGCTGTTTCTGGTGGTGACGGTGGCCTTTGGCCTGCTGACCTACGCGCTGGTGGGCGGGACTCGCGCCAATATCATTATTGCGTTTGCGCTGTTCCTGTTTATCGGTATTACGCGCGGCTGGATCACCCTGTGGATGCTGGCAACGGCGGGGGTGATGGCTATCGCGGGGATGTTCTGGCTGGCGCTGCGCCGCTATAACCTGGACGTTATGGGCGATGAAGCGTTTTACACCTTCCTTTATCTGACGCGGGATACATTCTCGCCGTGGGAGAATCTGGCCCTGCTGCTGGATAACTACGCCAGAATAGAGTTTCAGGGGCTGGCACCGCTGTGGCGCGATTTCTACGTGTTTATTCCCACCTGGCTGTGGCCGGATCGGCCGCTGACCGTGCTGAACAGCGCGAACTATTTCACCTGGGAAGTGCTGGATAACCATTCGGGCCTGGCCATTTCCCCGACGCTGATCGGCTCGCTGGTGGTCATGGGCGGCGTCTGGGCGATTCCGATCGGTGCCGTGGCGGTAGGGATGATTATTAAAGCCTTCGATGCGATCTACCAGCGTGGCTGCCGTGAGGCCAACCGCTACAGCGGTGCTATCCTGCAAAGCTTCTGTTTTGGTGCGGTCTTTAACATGATCGTGCTGGCACGTGAAGGGCTGGATGCCTTCGGTTCTCGCGTAGTGTTTTTCTGCATCATTTTTGCTGCCTGTCTGGGCCTGGCTAAATTACTTTTCTGGTTACTGGATCGCGCAGGTTTAATACGCGATCGCAGTGGACGGGTGCTACACAGCCCGCTCTGATTAACCTCTGGGATTAACGGAAGATATGACACAGTTAACAGATACGCCGCAGTACCGGATCCGCGGCGTTGACCTGTATGGCTTCGAAAATATGTCGTCGGCGGTGAGCTTTCTGATGCCGCCGCAGAGCGTACGCAGCGGCATTCTGGTGGCGATCAATGCGGAGAAGATCCTGACCGCCGAGCGGGATGAGGGATTGCGCACGCTGCTGGCGCAGGCGGAGTATGCCTATGCCGATGGCATCAGCATTGTGCGCTCGATCCGTAAAAAGTATCCGCAGGCGTCAGTGCAGCGTATTGCGGGCGCAGATTTGTGGGAGGCGCTGATGGAACGCGCCGGGCGGGAAGGGACGCCGGTGTTTCTGGTCGGCGGTCGCCAGCAGGTGCTGGATGAGACCTGTGCGAAGCTGCGTCGTCAGTGGAATGTGAATATTGTCGGGGCGCAGGATGGCTATTTTGCGCCAGCGGATCAGGATGCCCTGTTTGCCCGGATTGCCGCCAGCGGCGCGAAGCTGGTGACCGTGGCGCTGGGGTCGCCGCGTCAGGAGCTGCTGATGCTGGCGTGCCGCGCACACTGGCCGGATGCGCTTTATATGGGGGTAGGGGGAACCTACGACGTCTTCACCGGCCATGTGAAGCGCGCGCCCAGAATCTGGCAGCGGCTGGGGCTGGAGTGGCTCTACCGTCTGATTCGGCAGCCGAGCCGCCTGCGCAGGCAGTTAAAACTGCTTAAATATTTGCGCTATCACTGGCGCGGCGATCTCTGATATCGCTGATAAATGCCGCATTTTTACGCACGGCGAGGGCGGAAATGTACTATTTGTCGACGAAATGCACAAAGCGTAATCAAACGCGCCTTTTTATTTAAAAAGCACTAGACACGATGGGCGCTTATCTCTAGTATGCACATCCGCAACGGCGCTACGCGCCCGTAGCTCAGCTGGATAGAGCGCTGCCCTCCGGAGGCAGAGGTCTCAGGTTCGAATCCTGTCGGGCGCGCCATATCGTTTGTGCGCATGAGCTTCGGTGGTTGATTTACCGCGGTTGGCAGTAAAGATTTACATGCTGCAGGTCTTTGACTTGTAACATTAAGTACAGTGGTGGCTATAGCTCAGTTGGTAGAGCCCTGGATTGTGATTCCAGTTGTCGTGGGTTCGAGTCCCATTAGCCACCCCAGATTTTGCTGGGATACGCGAAGGTGGCGGAATTGGTAGACGCGCTAGCTTCAGGTGTTAGTGTCTTAACGGACGTGAGGGTTCAAGTCCCTCTCTTCGCACCAGGCAAAACAGTTAAAAAAATCGGCGAGTAGCGCAGCTTGGTAGCGCAACTGGTTTGGGACCAGTGGGTCGGAGGTTCGAATCCTCTCTCGCCGACCATTTTTAGAAACCTGTCTGAAAAGACAGGTTTTTTTTCGTCTGAAAAAAAGAGGATGAGAACCTCCGAAGGAGGTTTGAGCCGAGCGTAGCGAGACAACGTTGCTTCAGCAACGGCCCGGAGGGCGCTGCTCGCAGAGCAGTGTAATCCTCTCTCGCCGACCATTTTTAGAAACCTGTCTGAAAAGACAGGTTTTTTTTCGTCTGTAGAAAAGTGGGTGAGGACCTTTGCAGAAGGTTCAGGCAGGTACGGCGAGATAAGTTTGCTGTAAATCTGAGCCTGCGAAGGGAACACGGTCAGATCGGAAAGTCGCTTAAGCCATCCCTGGACGCTTTCCTCCTCTGCCCGTGTTACCTGCACGTTGAGCTTCTTCATTGCTGTAAACCCTCTGAAGCTTATGTCAGTACTTAATGCGTCTGCCAGACTTAAAGCGAAGGGAGCATACGCCTGTAGCAAAGCATAGCGGGCCAGGGATGGCCCGCGCTGAGCCTGCCATGGATGGCGTCTTTTGCGTCTTTGCGAAAGGCGTATGCTCCCTGAAGCCCGCACTGTGGTGAGAGCCGGCGTGCTCGTTAGCGTATTGTTTGATGCCAGATTACCCGCTTTGAGTGAGTCAGTTGTCAGAGAAGGTTGCTGAAGCAGAATCGCTAGCGTCGTGAATTGCCGACAAATAAGTTATTGTTATTTATAGATTCATAAAGAGTCCGGGCTCGCTGTCTCCGTTCAGAGACAGAGAAAGTCTCTGCTGTCGCCGGATACCGACACTTACCCGCCATCTGCTCCGCTGGAGCACTCAGCCTCTTCGATAACCGAATGATTTAAAATAATTTTTAAAATAACCTTCAAACTGGCACGGCTTGTGCAATACTCCTGCTGTAGATGCTCATTCCACCTCTTATGTCTGCTGATGCTGCATAAACCTGGGAATGATGCAGAGCCAATTTTAGGTACCTGTTGTCTGCCTGCCTGTATCGCGAAAGCCTTACAGGATTACCAGACACCACGTTGAGTCGGGTACCTCCCGGTTGTCTTACCGACCTGATCTTACACCTGCCACTGGCAGGTGTTTTTTTTTGCCTGAGGAGAAGGAGCGGCAGATTGCGGGCACAAAAAAGCCGGGCGAGCCCGGCTTAGTTAGCTTTGCGCCTGTCAGGCGCCAGGATTATTTTTCAGCGTCAGCAGTAAGCCTTCACGGCGCATCTTCGCGGCCTCTTCCGGACGATGCAGACGATCATACACATCCGCCAGCCACGCATAATCGAATGCGTCAGGACGCTGTGCCAGCGCCTGCTGCAGAGCATCCGCTGCCTGCTGCCACTCTCCATGACGCATCAGCAACTGTCCCAGCGTGCTGTGCAGCAGCGGCGTTGCGCCATGCTGTTTGATCTGCTGACGTAAGGCCTTCTCAAGTGCTTCCGGATTGCCGCTTTTAATGCGGGGCATCAGCAGCACCAGACGATCGTCATAATGACGCTTGAGGCCTTCCAGCACGATCGACTGCGCGGTGTCATGGTCGTTACACTCAATCAGGTGATCCGCCATGGCGACCTGCAGCGTGGTATCCTGACGGGTCTTACGGCTCAGCGTATTCCACCAGCGCTTCAGACCGTCACTGCCCTGATCGGCCATCGCCTGATTCATCAGGCCCAGCCAGGCCTGCTGCTGCAACGCGTCGCGATGGAGGTCGTCGCCGACCTGCGCTTTCTGCATCGCAGGCAGAATATCCAGCAGCGCACTCCAGGCGCCGGTACGGACATAGGCCTGTTCAGCCAGACGCAGCACTTCAGGATGACGCGGTGCCACTTCCAGCAGACGATCGATGCTGTGACGTGCAGCGTGATCTTCATTGCGCGCCAGCTGAATACGTGCGCGGGCAATTTCTACCGGAATAGTATTGTTTTCGGACAGCTCTGCCGCGCGTTCAAGATGCTGGTTGGCACGCACTTCATCACCGCGCTGCTGCGCGGCTTCCGCAGCCAGCAGGTAGTTTGCTACCGGCACATCCGCGTGATCGGCATCTTTAGAGAGCAGTTTTTCCGCCTGACGGTGGTCACCTTCCGCCAGCTTCATCAGCGCAGTCTGCGTATGACGCTGGGCGCGGCGGCGTTTACGTCCGGTAAACCAGCCACGGGTGCGTGCGCCGGTTCGCAGCACGCGACGCAGCAGCCACTCCACGGCCAGAATTACCAGCAGGCTGAGAATAAGGATAATCACCAGCCCGGTGACGCTGGTTTCGATATTCCAGTTATCAGTCTGAATCAGCACATAGCCTTGATGACCGGCAATCATCGGTCCCAGTACCACGCCCGCAATCAGCAGGATAAAGAGGATAAATACCTTAAGCATGCTTAGCCTCCCTGCTGAGTGGCAGCGGCAGAGGGCTGAGCTAACAGGTTCCGCACACGGGTCTGCATCAGCTGTTCCAGCAACGGCTGGCTTTCCAGCGTGTCAGGCAGATCCATATTGATGTTCTGCTGGCTCAGCTCATCCAGCTGGGCAAGGAAGGCTTTCGTTGCCGCATCGTTAGTGTCATACCAGGCGCGAACCCAGGCGGAGACGGTATCGATAGATTGTTTGTAAATCTCATCCTGATGACGCGGCACAGCCTGCGCTGCGATCAGCAGACGCGAGCGGATATTCTCACGCAGATAGACATCCTGATTCGGGGCCAGCAGCGGCTGGGCGGTGTTATCGCGGCGGCGGATGGTAATAAAGTCATCCATAAAGTTGTGCCAGCTCTTCACCAGGTTCTGACGCCACTCGCGCACGGAACCCGACAGTTCGCCGCCATCGCTGTCCATCGGCGCATCATCGCTGTCGTTGTCTGCCAGACGCAGATTATCGACGTTGTTCGACAGCTGATTCAGCTTGAGGATCACGCCGTCATAATCGACCTGCGTGACGGAGGAGAGATTGCTGATGTCCTGGGTCAGGGCGCGACGCACGTTCATTACGCTAGGATCGTTCATGTCGGCCAGGCTGGCATCAGCGCTTTTCAGCAGCGCAGCGGCGGTCGTGACATCCTGATCGCTCCAGAGCTTGCGGCCAGCCAGTTTCACCAGATAATCGGCCTGAGCCAGCAACCAGCTGCGCACGTCATTGCCGGAAATCACGGCCATTTTTTCGCGCAGGGTTTCCAGCTCTTTGGCTGACGCGTTCTGCTGGGCCTGTGCCGTCTGCAGTGCGGTTTCAGCGCCGCTCAGCTGCTGAGTCAGCTGCTGTTTGTCGCTGCTGGCCTGCTGCTGCAGCGCACTCAGCTGGTCACTCAGCTTCTGATTGGTTTGTGCCTGTAAATCAGCCTGATGTTTCCCGTAAAGGTATAAACCTGCACCCATCGCCAGCGCAATGACGATCGCCACTGCCCCCAGCGCCATGCCACCTTTATTCGCATTGCGCGGAGGCGTGTCGTTGCTGGAGAGAGAGCGGTCGACCGCTGGGGTGGTTTCTTCAACCATGGCGGAGGAGTCTTTTTGTTCCGTCATATGTGGCACATCCCATTGTTAAGTTCATCGTAACGCGCGCAGCAGCGCATCGTTATCGGCACCATCGGCTACCTGAATATCCTGCCAACCCAATCCTGCGGCCAGGGTAGCCAAACGTTCACTGACGACAATCAGTCGGCAGTTGAGCAGCCATTCCTCGCGATCGACTGCGGGGAACAGCGAAAAGAGCTGTTGTAACATTTCACCGCTGGTGACCACCAGTACCGAGACGCCGCGATCGCGCCAGCGGCGGCCTTCGACCGGTCCGTCGTAATGCTTCTGACAGCGCTGGTAACAGGCAGCAAACGTCACCTCAGCACCACGCCGGGTTAATGTCTCTGCCAGCAATTCGCGTCCGGGGTCGCCGCGCAGGATCAGCGCACGTTTACCGGCAATCTGCTGCAGTGTATTCAGCTGAATCAGTTCTTCACTGGTTTCATGAGCATGGGGCCATGTTACCTGCCGGCCGCTGGCGGTGTGAAACGCCAGCGCAGTGCTGCGACCAATTGCATAATAGTCCAGCTCGCCGGGCCATGCTTTGATCGCGTGCTGCGCGTAGTGAATAACCTGCTGAGAAAGAATGAAAACCAGGTCGCCCGGGCGGAGGGCGGCGAGCTTCTGAGGCAGAAAGGGGAGGTCCGCGCCCGGTGCGAACTCGATTAGCGGCAGGCTCCACGCCTGCCTGCCAAGGGCATGCAGGCGTGACACCAGCTCTGCCGCGGCGGGTTCCGGGCGCGTCACCAGAATGGTCATGCCGGTGGCTGCCCCTGGTAAACGTCCTGCAGAATCTCACGGGCGCCACCGTCCAGCAGCTCGTCGGCCAGTGAAATGCCCATCTCGCGGGCCTGATCCCGCGGACCACGACGCTCGCCGCTGACCATCACATGACCATCCGGTGCACCGACCATGCCGCGCAGCCAGAGTTCATCGCCTTCCAGCACGGCGAAACTGCCGATAGGCACCTGACACCCCCCTTCGAGACGGGTATTCATGGCGCGTTCCGCTCTGACACAGACTTCCGTGTCGTCGTGATTCAGCGCCTGCAGCAGGCCGATCAGGGTGGTGTCATCCAGACGGCATTCAATACCGACTGCGCCCTGGCCCACGGCGGGTAAGGAGACTTCAGCAGGCAGGGCCTGACGAATACGATCTTCCAGTCCCAGACGTTTCAGCCCGGCAACGGCGAGAATAATCGCGTCATATTCACCGGCATCCAGTTTGCTCAGACGAGTGCCCACGTTGCCCCGCAGCGAGCGGATCACCAGATCCGGGCGGCGAGCGCTAATCTGGCACTGACGACGCAGGCTGGAGGTGCCGACAATAGCACCCTGAGGCAGCGCGTCCAGGCTGTCATAATGATGAGAAACGAACGCATCGCGCGGATCGTCGCGCTCGCAGATGGTTACGAGGCCCAGACCTTCAGGGAAATCGACCGGCACATCTTTCATTGAGTGCACCGCCATATCGGCCCGGCCATCCAGCATCGCCAGTTCCAGCTCTTTGACAAACAGACCTTTACCGCCGACTTTCGCCAGCGGCGTATCAAGAATAATGTCACCCTTGGTGACCATTGGCACCAGTTCAACGCGCAGTCCCGGATGGGCGCTCATCAGGCGTTGCTGTACATAATGTGCCTGCCATAATGCGAGCGGGCTTTGTCTTGTAGCAATTCTGAAAATTTTGTCTAACATGCTGTTAACCATTTTTATCGTTCACTGAATATCCTATCATCTCTGGGTGAATACTGTCAGTTTCAACGGATTGAAAACGGCCTGTGAGCGGTTTCAGGCCCGGTTCATCAAGCCATCACGTGGGAACCAGTGCTGAAAAGGCGGGAAGCTGGTAAGAACGTGCTAAACTGTTAAGTAGCGCAACTTTCTTTACGGTCAATCTGCCGGGTGTTAGATTGATCACGTTTCCAGCAATTATCTGCCCACTTTTTTACTTTTATAAGCGGCAGAGCGGGGAAACAGGGTGCTTAAACACTGGGACAATCAGGCGAAACGTCTTGTACCTCTACATTGAGACACTGAAACAGAGACTGGATGCAATCAACCAGCTGCGCGTTGATCGTGCGCTGGCTGCTATGGGACCCGCTTTTCAGCGCGTCTACAGTCTGCTGCCAACCTTATTACATTATCAACATCCGCAGATGCCGGGTTACCTTGAAGGTAACGTTCCACATGGCATCAGCTTTTTCACGCCTGATGAAAACCAACGTCAGCTACTGGCCGATCTCACAGGTGACAGCGACCTGCGCCATGCCGATGCGCCGAAAGGCGAAATGCCGATCACGGCGATCTACTCCATGGGCAGCACCTCCTCTGTCGGGCAGAACAGCGTCTCAGATCTCGATATCTGGGTCTGCCATCAATCCTGGCTGGATAATGAAGAGCGGCTGAATCTGCAGCGCAAATGCACGCTGCTGCAGAAGTGGTGCGTCTCGATGGGCGTGGAAGTGAGCTTCTTCCTGATCGACGAGAACCGCTTCCGTCACAACGAAAGCGGCAGTCTGGGCGGTGAAGATTGTGGCTCAACGCAACACATTCTCCTGCTGGATGAGTTTTACCGCACCGCGGTGCGTATGGCGGGTAAACGCCTCCTGTGGAATATGGTGCCGGGCGAAGAGGAGCATCACTACGACGATTACGTGATGTCGCTCTATGCCAAAGGGGTGCTGACGCCTAACGAGTGGCTCGATCTGGGCGGCCTTGGCACCCTGTCGGCGGAAGAGTATTTCGGTGCCAGCCTGTGGCAGCTCTATAAGAGCATCGATTCGCCCTATAAAGCGGTGCTGAAGACCCTGCTGCTGGAAGCCTACAGCTGGGAATATCCGAACACCCAGCTGCTGGCGATGGACATTAAACAGCGTCTGCACGATGGCGAAATCATCTGCTTCGGGCTGGACCCTTACTGCATGATGCTGGAGCGCGTGACGCACTATCTGACCAGCATCGACGATCAGCCGCGTCTCGACCTGGTGCGGCGCTGTTTCTATCTCAAAGTGTGCGAAAAGCTCAGCACGGACGACCATCCGCAGCGCAGCGGCTGGCGTCGCGAAATTTTATCGCAGCTGGTGAAAGAGTGGGGCTGGAACGACGAGAAGCTCGCTATCCTGGATAACCGCGCCGGGTGGAAAATCGAGCGCGTGCGTGAAGCCCACAATGAACTGCTGGATGCGATGATGCAGAGCTATCGCAACCTGATCCGCTTTGCCCGCCGTAACAATTTAAGCGTGAGCGCCAGCCCGCAGGATATCGGCGTGCTGACCCGTAAATTGTATGCCGCCTTTGAGGCGTTGCCGGGCAAAGTGACGCTGGTGAACCCGCAGATTTCACCCGATCTCTCTGAGCCGAACCTGA
Organism: Pantoea sp. ARC270; assembly: GCF_003236725.1. Taxonomy (NCBI): domain Bacteria; kingdom Pseudomonadati; phylum Pseudomonadota; class Gammaproteobacteria; order Enterobacterales; family Erwiniaceae; genus Pantoea; species Pantoea sp. ARC270. The sequence continues at coordinate 47,542 of NZ_PUGA01000029.1, read as the reverse complement.
CCTTTATTCATGTGCCGCCTGGCCGTGCCAACCGCTCCGGCTGGTATCTCTATAATCAGGCGCCGGATATGGATTCGATCATCAGCCATCAGCCGCTGGAATATAACCGCTATCTGAACAAGCTGGTGGCGTGGGCGTGGTTCAATGGCCTGCTGACCCGCAAAACCCGGCTGCATATCAAAGGCAATGACACCTGCGATCTGGCGCGCCTGCAGGAGCTGGTTAACGACGTCTCCAGCCACTTCCCGCTGCGCCTGCCTGCGCCGACGCCCAAAGCGCTCTACAGCCCGTGCGAAATTCGGCACCTGGCGATTATCGTGAACCTTGAGCACGACCCGACGGCGGCCTTCCGCAATCAGGTGGTGCATTTTGACTTCCGCAAACTCGATGTCTTCAGCTTCGGTCAGCAGCAGCAGTGTCTGATTGGCAGCATTGACCTGCTCTACCGTAACTCCTGGAATGAGGTGCGAACCCTGCACTTCAGCGGTGAACAGGCGATGATCGAGGGACTGAAAACCATTCTGGGCAAGATGCACCAGGATGCCGCACCGCCAGACACGGTAGAGGTCTTCTGCTACAGCCAGCATCTGCGCGGTCTGATTCGCACGCGCGTTCAGCAGCTGGTGTCCGAGTGCATTGAGCTGCGCCTCTCCAGCACACGTCAGGAGCCTGGCCGCTTCAAGGCGCTGCGTATGGCTGGCCAGACATGGGGACTCTTCTTTGAACGCATGAGCGTCTCCGTGCAGAAGCTGGAAAACGCGGTAGAGTTTTATGGCGCGATCTCCAATAACAAGCTGCACGGGCTGTCGATCAAAGTCGAAACCAACCAGACGCCGCTGCCGCCGGTGGTCAACGGCTATGCCAGCGAAGGCATTATTCAGTTCTTTTTTGAGAACACGACGGACGACCAAGGTTTCAATATCTATATCCTGGATGAGTCCAACCGGGTTGAGGTTTATCATCACTGCGAAGGCAGCAAAGAGGAGCTGGTGCGCGACGTCAGCCGGTTCTACTCCTCCTCGCACGATCGCTTTACCTACGGGTCGAGCTTCATCAACTTTAACCTGCCGCAGTTCTACCAGATAGTGAACACCGGCGAGCGTTTTCAGGTGATACCGTTCCGCAGTCAGACGCTGACCCAGCTCTGCACCAGCCAGCCTGACAACGACAACAGCGACTATCAGCCACGCTATCAGGTGCACTGATGCCGACCGGCTGCCTGCGCTCAGCAGGTGGCCGCGCGCTTCCTGACCGCTTATCAGGTTCACGCTATTTGCGGGGATTTCCTGTTGCTTTTCCACCTTCAACTGCGATGATAAGCATCCAGGTAAAGGACATGAAGAGCATAAAGAATGAAGAAAGTGATAAGCCTGTTTGCCATGACACTGGCAGTAATCAGCCTTGCAGGTTGTGGTCTGAAAGGGCCGCTTTACTTCCCGCCGAAGGATCAGCCGAAGAAACAACAAGCGCCGACCGAACGCCAGAAAGCGGACGCCTCTAAAGCCGATGTGGGCGGGCTGGTAACCGGCAATTCAGGCGTAAAAGCGAACTAATCTGATGGCTTACCCGGCGGAGCAAAAAATGCAGTTCTCCAAAATGCACGGTCTCGGCAACGATTTTATGGTTGTGGATGCGGTGACGCAAAACGTCTTCTTTTCGCCGGAATTGATCCGCCGGCTGGCCGATCGTCATCTGGGGATCGGCTTCGATCAGCTGCTGATTGTTGAACCGCCCTACGATCCCGATCTCGATTTCCACTACCGCATTTTCAACGCCGACGGCAGCGAAGTGGCTCAGTGCGGTAATGGCGCACGCTGCTTTGCCCGCTTTGTGCAGCTGAAAGGGCTGACCAACAAAAGCGATATCCGGGTCAGTACCCAGAATGGCCGCATGGTGTTAACCGTGACGCCGGACGATCAGGTGCGCGTGAACATGGGCGAACCGAACTTTGAGCCGCAGCAGGTGCCGTTCCGTGCCAATAAAGCGGAAAATCTCTATCTGCTGCGCGTGGCCGAACAGACGGTGATGATGGGCGCGGTGTCGATGGGCAATCCGCACTGCGTGATTCAGGTTGAAAGTGTGAAAACCGCACAGGTTGAACTGCTGGGTCCGATTCTGGAAAGCCATGAGCGCTTCCCGGAGCGGGTCAATGTGGGCTTCATGGAGATCGTCAATCCCGAACACATCCGCCTGCGCGTCTACGAACGCGGCGCGGGAGAAACGCAGGCGTGCGGCAGCGGCGCCTGTGCTGCCGTGGCATGTGGCATCCAGCAGGGCATTCTGGCACCCAAAGTGCGTGTCGATCTGCCCGGCGGAACCCTGCATATCACCTGGAAAGGGGCCGGACAGCCGCTCTACATGACCGGTCCTGCGACACACGTCTACGATGGGTTTATTCATCTATGAAAAATATCGAAGAGCAGGCTGACAGTTCGGTTCTGCTGGACGATCAGGCCGTCAGTGATTATCTGCGGCAGAATCCCGATTTCTTTATCCGTAACGCCCGCGAAGTGGAACAGATGGCCGTGCCGCATCCGGTTCGCGGCAGCGTCTCGCTGGTGGAGTGGCATATGGCGCGTCAGCGCAACCACATCCAGCGGCTGGAAGAGGAGATCACGCTGCTGATGGAGCAGGCCAGCGCCAACCATGAGCTGTTCGATCGTCTGCTGTCGCTGGAGAGCCATCTGGCCGCGGCTGACTCGCTGCAGGATATGCTCAACCGGCTGCATCGCTGGGCGCGAGAGCTGGGGCTGGCGGGTGCCAACGTGCGGCTGTTCAGCGATAAATGGCTGCTGGGCGCCCCCTCCGATTTCTTCCAGCTGAGCCTGTCACGTCAGGCCTTCGAACCGCTGCGTATTCAGCGTTTCGGTCATCAGCACCACTATCTCGGCAACATCAACGGCCCGGAACTGCTGCTGCTGCTGCCGCAGGCTAAAGCGATCGGCTCGGTGGCGATGTCGCTGATGGGCGAAGCGGGCGACCTCGGCGTGCTGATTTTCAGCAGCCGCGACAGCCAGCACTATCAGTCAGGCATGGGAACGCTGCTGTTGCAGCACCTGTCACAGATGATGCCAGGTCTGCTGTCGCGCTGGGTTGAACGCGCATGAGCAGCGCGCTGCAGGAGGCCGTTGACGGATTTCTGCGCTTCCTGAAAGTGGAACGCCAGTTAAGTCCGCTGACCCAGAGCAGCTATGCGCGCCAGCTCGCTGCGCTGGTCGCGATTGCGGATGAGATGAAGCTCAGCAGCTGGGCCGCGCTGGAGCCAGCCCAGGTGCGCAGTATGGCGGCGCGCAGCCGCCGCGCCGGACTCTCGGCCAGCAGCCTTGCGCTGCGTCTCTCAGCCCTGCGCAGTTTCCTGGACTGGCAGGTCAGTCAGGGTATGCTCACCGCTAACCCCGCCAAAGGGGTGATGACGCCGCGTAAAGCGCGCCATCTGCCGAAGAATATCGACGTTGACGAAGTGAATCAGCTGCTGGAGATCGATCTCAGCGATCCGCTGGCCGTTCGCGACCGGGCGATGCTGGAGGTGATGTATGGCGGCGGGTTGCGTCTCTCTGAACTGGTCAATATGGATTGCCGCCACGTTGACCTCGATTCCGGTGAGGTGTGGGTGGTGGGTAAGGGCAGTAAAGAGCGCCGGGTGCCGATTGGCCGCACGGCCGTGACCTGGATCGAACAGTGGCTGCCGCTGCGTGAGACCTTCGGCTGTCAGGATGATGCGCTGTTTCTTTCAACGCGCGGCAACCGCATCTCGCCGCGCAGCGTGCAGAAGCGCTTCGCCGAATGGGGCATTCGCCAGGGCGTCGCCAGTCATATTCATCCACATAAGCTGCGTCACTCCTTTGCAACGCATCTGCTGGAATCCAGCGGCGATCTGCGCGCCGTGCAGGAGCTGCTGGGGCATGCGAACCTGTCGACGACCCAGATCTATACCCATCTCGACTTCCAGCATCTGGCTTCGGTGTATGATGCTGCGCATCCCCGCGCCAAACGAGGAAAGAACGAATGAAGTTTTATCGTCCGCTGTCGGCCATCAAAGCCATGACTTTCGACCTTGATGACACGCTTTACGATAACTACCCGGTGATCCGCCGCACCACGCTGGAGTCGCATGCCGCGTTACAGGCTTTTCATCCGGCGCTGCGCGACTTTACGCCGCAGGATTATCAGCAACTGCGAGATGAGCTGTTGCAGCGAGAGCCCGACATCTTTCACGACGTTTCGGAGTGGCGCCGCCGTTCGGTTGAGCTGGCGATGCTGAATATCGGCCTCTCTGCGGCGGAAGCCACGGCGGGCGCGGCAGAGGTGATGGCGGTCTTCCACCAGTGGCGGAGTCAGGTTGTGATGCCGGAGGAAACCCATCAGACGCTGAAAGCGCTGGCGGAGAAGGTGCCGCTGGTGGCGATCACCAACGGCAACGCCAGCCCGGAAAAAATGGGTATTGCCGGCTATTTTCAGTTCACTCTGCGCGCCGGGCCCGACGGGCGCGCCAAGCCGTGGCAGGATATGTATCAGCTGGCGGCGCAGCGTCTTGCTATCGCCCCCCACCATATTCTGCATGTGGGCGACGATCTCACCACTGACGTGGCGGGTTCGCTGCGCGGCGGGCTGCAGGCGTGCTGGATTAACCTGCGGCAGGGCAACCTGATGCATATCCCGGACGCGCGCCTGTTGCCGCATGTCGAAATTTCGCGGTTGGCATCACTCACCTCACTGCTATAATGGCTGTAAATTTATCCAGTCGTTGCCGCTTTCAGCTTTGCCGCCAGCCTTGCCTGTGGCAGGCGCAATACCGCGCGCGATGACGGCGTTTTCTCTTTGGTAACCGGTGCTTATGGACGTTTCTGAACTGCTCGATGGGTTAAATGACAATCAGCGTGAGGCCGTAGCGGCCCCGCGCAGTAACCTGCTGGTGCTGGCAGGCGCGGGCAGTGGCAAAACGCGGGTGCTGGTGCATCGCATCGCCTGGCTGATGTCGGTAGAGAACTGTTCACCCTATTCCATTATGGCGGTGACCTTTACCAACAAAGCGGCGGCGGAGATGCGTCACCGTATTGAGCAGCTGATTGGCACCAGCCAGGGCGGGATGTGGATCGGGACCTTCCACGGTCTGGCGCATCGCCTGCTGCGTGCTCATCATCTTGACGCCGGTCTGCCACAGGACTTTCAGATCCTCGACAGTGAAGATCAGCTGCGCCTGCTTAAGCGCCTGATTAAATCGATGAATCTGGATGAGAAGCAGTGGCCTGCGCGCCAGGGCATGTGGTACATCAACGGCAAAAAAGATGAAGGCCTGCGGCCAAAGCATATCGAAAGCTACGGCAATCCGATTGAGCAGACCTGGCTGCGAATCTATCAGGCCTATCAGGAAGCGTGCGATCGCGCCGGTCTGGTGGACTTTGCCGAGCTGCTGCTGCGCGCGCATGAGTTATGGCTCAACAAGCCGCACATTCTGAATCACTACCGCGAACGCTTCACCAACGTGCTGGTGGATGAGTTCCAGGATACCAACAACATTCAGTATGCCTGGATTCGGATGCTGGCGGGTGACAGCGGCCGGGTGATCATCGTGGGTGACGATGACCAGTCGATCTACGGCTGGCGCGGCGCGCAGGTCGAAAATATCCAGCGCTTCCTGCAGGATTTTCCCGGCGCGGAAACCATCCGTCTGGAGCAGAACTACCGCTCAACCAATAACATCCTGAAAGCCGCCAACGCCCTGATCGCCAATAACAATGGCCGGCTGGGTAAAGAGCTCTGGACCGACGGCAGCGATGGGGAACCGATCTCCATCTACTGCGCCTTCAATGAGCTGGATGAAGCGCGCTTCGTGGTGAACCGCATCAAGGTCTGGATGGAGAACGGCGGGGCGCTCAATGACTGCGCCATTCTCTACCGCAGTAACGCCCAGTCGCGTGTGCTGGAAGAGGCGCTGCTGCAGAGCAGCATGCCCTACCGGATTTATGGCGGCATGCGCTTCTTTGAACGTCAGGAGATCAAAGATGCGCTCTCCTATCTGCGTCTGATCGCGAACCGCAATGACGACGCGGCGTTTGAGCGTGTGGTCAATACCCCGACGCGCGGCGTGGGCGATCGGACGCTCGACGTGGTGCGTCAGACTGCCCGCGAACGTCAGATGACCCTGTGGCAGGCGACGCGCGAACTGCTGCAAACCCGTGCGCTGGCTGGCCGGGCCGCCTCGGCGCTGCAACGCTTCTGTGAGCTGGTCGATTCCCTGGCGACCGAAACCGCCGAATTACCGCTTCATGTGCAGACCGATCGGGTGATCAAAGATTCCGGTCTGTGGCTGATGTATGAGCAGGAGAAAGGCGAGAAGGGTCAGGCGCGAATCGAAAACCTTGAGGAGCTGGTGACGGCAACCCGCCAGTTCAGCTATCAGGACGAAGATGAAGATCTGATGCCGCTGCAGGCGTTTTTATCTCATGCGGCGCTGGAAGCGGGCGAAGGTCAGGCAGACAAATGGCAGGATGCGGTTCAGCTGATGACGCTGCACTCGGCAAAAGGGCTGGAGTTCAGCCAGGTCTTCATCGTCGGCATGGAAGAGGGGATGTTCCCGAGCCAGATGTCGCTGGATGAGGGGGGCCGGCTGGAAGAGGAGCGTCGTCTCGCTTATGTCGGCGTCACCCGTGCGATGCTCAAGCTGACGCTGACCTATGCTGAAACCCGCCGACTCTATGGTAAGGAAGTGTATCACCGTCCTTCCCGTTTTATCGGTGAGCTGCCCGAAACGTGCATTGAAGAAGTGCGGCTGCGCGCCAGCGTCAGTCGTCCGGTCAGCCATCAGCGGATGGGAGCACCGGTGACCAAAAATGACAGCGGATTCTCGCTGGGCCAGCGTGTTCATCACGCCAAATTTGGTGAAGGCACCATCATTAACCTGGAAGGCAGCGGCGAGCACAGCCGCCTGCAGGTGGCGTTTCAGGGGCAGGGAATCAAGTGGCTGGTGGCGGCTTACGCGAAGCTGGAAACGCTTTAGCGTGCGGTTGACGGCTTTTTCGTCTCAGCGTAACATGCGCCCACTATTATCATGAGAGGACAACGCCTTGGACACGCCCAGTCGATGCTGGCTCAATGACCTGGATACCAGGCATAACATCTAAGGCTACCTCTTTACGCGGGTAGCCTTAGCGGTTATCAGCGACCTCCCTTTTTGATCCCGTCGCACGAGTCAGCACTGATTTACCTTTGAAACTCTGTTTCCGTGTTCAGGCCGCCCGTTCTGTGTTGAGGAACGGCGGATTGCCTTGTCCCATTTAGTCTGCAATGGGGAGTATTGCTATGCTGAGCGCATTTAAACTGGACCACAGCCGCCTGACGCGACTGGAGCTGGAAGACGAAAACGACAAGCTGACCACCTCCGTCTGGGTCGATCTGATCGAGCCGGAAGAGGGCGAGCGTGACCGGGTGCAGTGTGAGCTGGGCCAGAGCCTGGCAACCCGACCTGAGCTGGAAGATATCGAGGCATCGGCGCGCTTCTTCGAAGATGAAGATGGTCTGCACATCCACTCCTTCTTCTTTTATGAAGATGCGGACGACCACGCCGGTAACTCCACGGTGGCGTTCACCATCCGTGAAGGCCGCCTCTATACCCTGCGCGAACGCGAACTGCCCGCTTTCCGTCTCTACCGCATGCGCGCCCGAAACCAGACCCTGATCGACGGCAACGCGTTTGAGCTGCTGCTCGACCTGTTCGAGACCAAAATCGAACAGCTGGCGGATGAGATCGAAAACATCTACAGCGCGCTGGAGAAACTCAGCCGGGTGATTATGGAAGGTCAGCAGGGCGAAGAGTACGATCAGGCGCTGTCACGCCTGGCAGAGCTGGAAGATATCGGCTGGAAAGTGCGTCTCTGCCTGATGGATACCCAGCGCGCCCTGAACTTCCTGGTGCGCAAAGCGCGTCTGCCGGGCAACCAGCTGGAGCAGGCGCGTGAAATCCTGCGCGATATCGAGTCGCTGCTGCCGCACAACGAATCGCTGTTCCAGAAGGTCAACTTCCTGATGCAGGCCGCGATGGGCTTTATCAACATCGAGCAGAACCGCATCATCAAGATCTTCTCGGTGGTCTCCGTTGTCTTCCTGCCGCCGACGCTGGTGGCATCCAGCTACGGGATGAACTTCGAGTTTATGCCGGAACTGAAGTGGAGCTTTGGCTATCCGGCGGCGATTGGCCTGATGATCCTGGCGGGCCTGGCACCCTATCTCTACTTCAAACGTAAAAACTGGCTGTAAAACGTTCCGGGCCATTATCGATGGCCCGTTCTGCTGGCTCCCGTCGCCATTTCTGCGTACTCTGTCCCCCCTTGTTTTTACAAATAATTAACTTTTATGGACGCTTTATCCTTACGCGCGCAGTGGGCGCTGCTGCTGCTGGTGTCGGTCCTGCTGGGGACGCTGCTGCACCACTTTCAGGTGCCCGCGGCGCTGCTGCTGGGCCCGATGGTGGTCGGCGTTGTGATGGGGTTATCAGGCGCAACGCTGCGCATCGACAGGCGGTTGTTCCTGCTGGCGCAGGCGGTACTGGGCTGCATGATTGCACAGAGCCTGTCGCTGTCGATTCTGACGCCGCTGATTCAGGAGTGGCCGGTGGTGCTGGCGGTGCTGCTGCTGACCCTGGCGGCCAGCGGCGTATCGGGCTTTCTGCTGGTGCGCTTCAGTCAGCTGCCTGGCCCGACCGGTGCCTGGGGATCGTCACCGGGTGGCGCATCCGCCATGGTGGCGATGGCGGGCGACTTTGGGGCCGACGTGCGGCTGGTGGCGTTCATGCAGTATCTGCGGGTGCTGTTTGTCGCCTCGGCGGCGGCGCTGGTGGCACGTATCGGCCTGGGGGATGAAGCACACAGCGTCTCGCTGCTCTGGTTTCCCGCCCTGAATCGCGGCTTTGTCATCACGCTGGCGGTGATGCTGGCGGGCGCGTGGCTGGGCACCCGGCTGCGCATCCCGTCGGGGGCGCTGTTGCTGCCCGCGCTGGCGGGGGCGGCACTGAACGGCAGCGGTGTTGCGGTACTCCAGGTGCCGGAGTGGCTGCTGGCTCTGGCCTACGCGCTGATCGGCTGGAGTGTCGGGCTCCGGTTCACCCGTCCGATTTTCCTGCTGGCGCTGCGCACGCTGCCGCAGATGCTCGCCTCCATCTTCGGGCTGATGCTGTTGTGTGGCGGGCTGGCGTGGATGCTGACGCAGATGCTGGATATCGATCTGATGACCGCCTATCTCGCCACCAGTCCGGGCGGGCTGGACACGGTGGCGATAATTGCCGCGGGCACCCAGGTCAACATGGCTTTTGTGATGGCGTTACAGACGCTGCGTCTGTTCACCATCCTGCTGACCGGCCCGGCGATGGCGCGCTTTATTTCACGCTACGCGCGCACGGGTGCGGAATGAAAACGCCACTGCATCGCAGACAAACACCAGCAGCGCCAGCCAGATGAAGCCAAAGGTGACCATCTTGTCTGGCGTGATGGTTTCCCCGTAGAAAACGACCGCCAGGATAAACATCAGGGTCGGGCCGAGATACTGAAAGAAGCCAACCGTGGAGAGACGCAGCCGGCTGCAGGCCGCCGCAAACAGCATCAGCGGAATGGTGGTGATAATCCCTGCCGCGACCAGCCTGAGGTTGAGGCTCAGCGGGTTAGCGGAGAGATGGCTGGTGGGGCTGTCGGCAAAGCCGAACAGATAGATGGCCGCCAGGGGGAACAGCCACAGGGTCTCAATCAGCATGCCGCTCTGAGCATCGACCTGAATCTTTTTACGCACCAGACCATACAGGGCGAAGCTCAGCGCCAGCCCCAGCGCAATCACCGGCAGCGAACCGAACTGCCACAGCTGCACCAGCACGCCGAGGGTGGCCAGCAGCACCGCCAGCCACTGGAGACGACGGAAACGCTCGCGCAGAAACAGCATGCCGAACACCACATTAATCAGCGGATTAATAAAGTAACCCAGGCTGGCTTCCAGCATATGCTGATTATTGACCGCCCAGATAAACAGCAGCCAGTTGCCGCCAATGGTCAGCGCGGTCAGCGCCAGCATCAGCACTTTTGCTGGCTGAGAGAACACGCTGCGTACGACGGGCCAGCTGCGGCTCAGCGTAATCAGCAGCAGCATAAACAGCGCAGACCAGATAACCCGGTGCGTCATGATTTCCGTGGCCGGAACCTGCTTCACCAGTTTGAAGTAAGCCGGCGCGATGCCCCAGATAAAGTAAGCCCCCAGGGCGAAACCCACGCCCTGGCGGGTTTGTTGCGTATCCATATGAGATCCAGATGGCGTGCTTAGCCGATAAGATAGGTGGCGGTTGCCGTGGCGATATAGTCGCCCTGTTGGTTGTGCAGCTCGACGCGCGCCACGGCGACTTTGTTACCGGCACGCAGCAGACTGCTGGTGGCGGTAAAGCGCTCGCCGCGTCCGGGGCGCAGATAGTCAACGCGCATATCGATGGTGCCCATGCGGGAGAGACGCTGGCGAAGCTCGGCTTCGCTGATGCTCTCCTGACGGGTCAGCGCGTTACTGACGCAGACCATGCCTGCCGCCACATCCAGAACCGACGCGATCACCCCGCCATGCAGGATCTGTTGTGCCTGGTTGCCCACCAGCATGGTTTTGTTGGCAAAGCTGATTTCGGCGTAGTCTGCCTCCAGGCGCATCAGTTCCAGACCCAGCGCCTGATTGAAGGGCATGTGATAAACGAAAATTTCGCCGACCAGCTGGCGAGCGTCCTGCGGTGTCAGCACGGGTGATGACATGATGATGTGTCCTGAAAAAATCGGGCCAGAGGGGCGCGCAATCTGAATGAGTTGTGTATTCTATGCCGCCTGCGAGGGGGTTTCCAGTTTAAGAAATCAGCACTCTTGCTCACTGCCATTTGCGTGTAGAATGGCCTGCTTTTTACGACACCCTTTCAGTTGTTTTGATACGCAGCGCTCACCGGAGAATTTTATGCGTAAGCATCGCGCCTTGCTGGCGGCAATGTTGATAATTCCTGCGCTGGCGCAGGCAGATGAAGCTCAGATCAAAGAGGTTCATGACGCGCCACAGGTTCAGGGCAGCATCATTGCTAACCTGCTGGAGAAGCATGATAATCCGTTTGTTCTCTATCCTTACGAGAACAACTATCTGCTCTACACCTACACCAGCGACCTGAATAAAGAGGCGATCTCCTCCTATAACTGGGGAGAAAATGCCCGCAAAGATGAAGTGAAATTCCAGCTCAGCCTGGCGTTTCCGCTGTGGCGCGGTATTCTGGGTGATAACTCGGTGCTGGCCGCCTCTTACACCCAGCGCTCCTGGTGGCAGCTGTCGAATCGCGGTGAATCCTCGCCCTTCCGTGAGACCAATTATGAGCCGCAGATTTTCCTTGGCTGGGCCACGGATTATTCGCTGGGTGGCTGGACACTGCGGGATGTCGAACTGGGTCTGAATCATGAGTCTAACGGACGCAGCGATCCCACTTCGCGCAGCTGGAACCGCGTTTATGCGCGGCTGATGGCGGAGAACGGGAACTTCCTGGCGGAGATCAAACCCTGGTATCGCATCCCGGACGGGGCAAATAATGACGACAACCCCGATATCACCAAATATATGGGTTACTACCGCACCCGGCTGGGCTATAAGCTGGGCGACAGTATCTTCAGCGTTGAAGGCAACTATAACTGGAACAGCGGTTATGGCGGTGCGACGATGGCCTGGAGCTACCCAATCAGTGAGCATGTCCGCTTCTATACGCAGGTGTTCAGCGGCTACGGTGAATCACTGATCGATTACAACCATCGCCAGACGCGTCTGGGTGTGGGTGTAACGCTCAACGACTTGTTCTAATCCCTAACGTACGACAGGAATCGCGTGGCAACCTCGGCAGTTCTCAATCAGGAAGCGCTGGCGCAGCAGGTATTGCAGGATACCTTCGGCTACCAGCAGTTTCGTCCCGGTCAGCAGACGATCATCAATCAGGCGCTGAGCGGGCGCGATTGTCTGGTGGTCATGCCCACCGGCGGCGGTAAATCGCTCTGCTATCAGATCCCGGCGCTGGTGCGCGAAGGCCTGACGCTGGTGGTCTCGCCGCTGATCTCACTGATGAAAGATCAGGTCGATCAGCTGCTGGCAAACGGCGTGGCCGCGGCGTGTCTCAACTCCACCATGACGCGCGAACAGCAGCAGACGGTGATGGCTGACTGCCGCACCGGTCGGGTGAAGCTGCTCTACATCGCCCCCGAACGCCTGATGATGGATAACTTCCTCGACAATCTGGCGCACTGGCAGCCCGTGATGCTGGCGGTGGATGAGGCGCACTGTATCTCGCAGTGGGGGCACGATTTCCGTCCGGAATATGGCGCGCTGGGCCGGTTGCGTGAACGCTTCCCGGAGGTGCCGGTGATGGCGCTGACCGCGACCGCCGATGAAACCACCCGTAACGACATCGTTAACCTGCTGCACATGCAGGACCCGCTGATCCAGATCAGCAGCTTCGACCGTCCCAATATCCGCTACACCCTGGTGGAAAAATTTAAGCCCACCGATCAGCTGCTGCGCTACGTTCAGGATCAGCGCGGCAAGTGCGGCATTATCTACTGCAACAGCCGGGCGAAGGTGGAAGACACCGCCGCGCGCCTGCAAAGCCGTGGGCTGAGCGTCGGGGCCTATCATGCCGGTATCGACAGCGAACAGCGCGCCAGAGTGCAGGAAGCGTTTCAGCGTGACGATCTGCAAATCGTGGTGGCGACGGTGGCCTTTGGGATGGGCATCAACAAGCCCAACGTCCGGTTTGTGGTTCACTTTGATATCCCGCGCAATATCGAATCCTATTACCAGGAAACCGGCCGTGCCGGCCGTGATGGCCTGCCCGCCGAGGCGATGATGCTTTACGACCCGGCAGATATGGCCTGGCTGCGTAAGTGTCTGGAAGAGAAAGTGCCGGGGCCGCTGCAGGATATTGAACGTCACAAGCTCAACGCCATGGGCGCGTTTGCGGAAGCGCAGACCTGCCGCCGCCTCGTGCTGCTCAACTACTTTGGTGAGGGGCGCCAGCAGCCGTGCGACAACTGCGATATCTGTCTCGATCCGCCTAAACGGTATGATGGTCTGGTCGAGGCGCAGAAGGCGCTCTCCGGCATCTACCGCGTGGGACAGCGTTTCGGCATGGGCTATATCGTGGAGGTGCTGCGCGGCTCCAACAATCAGCGTATCCGGGAACAGGGCCATGACAAACTGCCGGTCTATGGACTCGGCAAAGATCAGAGCCACGAGCACTGGGTCAGCGTGTTACGTCAGTTGATCCATCTGGGGCTGGTCACGCAGAACATTGCCATGCATTCGGCGCTGCAGCTGACCGAAGCTGCCCGCCCGGTGCTGCGCGGTGAAGTCCCCCTGATGCTGGCGGTGCCGCGCCTGATTACCGCGAAGACGAAGAGCAGCAGTCCGGCGAAGTTTCACGGTGGCAACTACGATCGCAAGCTCTTTGCCAAGCTGCGTAAGCTGCGAAAAGCGATTGCCGATGAAGAGAATATTCCGCCTTACGTGGTGTTCAATGACGCCACACTGATTGAAATGGCAGAACAGATGCCGGTCAGCGCGTCAGAGATGCTCAGCGTCAATGGCGTGGGTCACCGCAAACTGGAGCGCTTTGGCAAACCTTTCCTGGTGATGATCAAAGAGCATCTCGATGAAGAGTAAAGGACACTGATTATGCTGATGTTATTTGCCACTGTGGCGCTGGTACACCTGGTGGCGCTGATGAGCCCCGGCCCGGATTTCTTTTTCGTCTCACAGACGGCTGCCAGCCGCTCACGCAAAGAGGCGATGATGGGCGTGCTGGGCATTACGCTCGGTATCGTTGTCTGGGCAGGGGTGGCGCTGATGGGGCTGCATCTGATTCTGGAGAAAATGGCCTGGCTGCACCAGATCATCATGGTCGGTGGCGGACTCTATCTGCTGTGGATGGGCTGGCAGCTGATGGGCTCGGCACGTCAGCGCCACAAACAGCCGCAGCAGGATGAACCGGTGGTGGAGCTGCCAAAACGCGGCATGAGCTTCCTCAAAGGGCTGCTGACGAATCTCTCAAATCCTAAAGCGATTATCTACTTCGGCAGCGTCTTCTCGCTGTTTGTCGGGGATGATGTCGGCGCGACGGAGCGCTGGGGTCTGTTTCTGCTGATCATCGCGGAAACTTTTGCCTGGTTTGCGCTGGTGGCGGCAATCTTTGCCCTGCCGTGGATGCGTACGAAATATCAGCGCCTGGCAAAATGGGTGGATGGTATGGCAGGGGTGCTCTTTGCCGGTTTCGGCATCCATCTGATTATCTCCCGCTAAGCATCGCGGATGCCGGCGTGCACGAGGCGCGTCCGGCAGGGCTCTCACCTCCCGTCGTCTCTCCCTCATGTGACAGCGATCACACTCTGCTCCACCGTTTATCCCGTTACCTTAACCGTCACTCAATCGTCACCCGGTGTTAATCCACCGAGGCATCACCTCTGGTAAGGTCGGTAACCGGGCATATTTTTGCAGGAACAGGATGATGAGAATGAAAGCGCTGCTGCTGCTGTTAATGAGTGCGGGCATCAGCGCCTGCGCGTCACCGGCGGCGACCCGTTATCCGGCATCGCAGCCGATCCGGACGGATAAGGTGACGTCGATGCTGGCGCAGCTTCCTGCGCCCGGCCTGCCGCAGGGTGACAGGATTAGCCGGATCTCTGCGGCTTTTCTCGGGACACCTTATCAGGCCCATACGCTGATCGGCTCGCCTGCGACGCCCGAAGCGCTGGTGATCAACCTCTACGGGGTAGACTGCTTTACGCTGCTGGATTATGTGCAGGCGCTGAGCCAAAGCCACGATCGCCCCAGCTTTGAAGCCAGCCTTATCCGCACCCGTTATCGGGATGGCGAGGTCAGCTACCTGAAACGGCGCCACTTTTTTTCTGACTGGGCTGCTGACAGCCCGCCGATTGCCGATGACGTCACCCGCACACTGAGCCCGGCGGCGGTGACGGTGATGAAACCACTCAATCGTCAGGCCAGCGGAACAGAAAAAGTGCCGGGTCTGGGCGTGATGCCGCGTCCGATCACTTACATTCCGGCCCGCGCCCTTACGCCCCGGCTGCTTGACCAGATTCAGAATGGCGATTACGTCGGGGTTTATACGCCCGCGGCGGGGCTGGATGTCTCACATGTGGGGATTGCCGTCCGGCACGATGGCCGGTTGTGGTTCAGGAACGCCTCCTCGCGGGCTGAAAACCGCCGGGTTGTCGATGCGCCGTTCAGGGAATATATGCGGTCAGTGCCGGGCATCATCGTGCTGCGCGCCGTGCCGGCGGTGTGATGAGATAGAAGCGATCGCGCCAGCCCTGGCGGGCCGGCGCGTCAGGATCAGGCGATCTTCCTGGCGCTGGCCAGCAGGGCGCCGACCGCCATAAACAGTCCGCCGAAAATACGGTTCATGAGCTTCATCTGTTTTGGCCCTTTAATCCAGCCCGCAATGCGGGTCGCCAGCGTGGCGTAGCCAATCATCACGATGATATCGACCACTACGGTCGTCACGCCCAGCACCAGATACTGCATAAAGAGTGGCTGATGCGGCTGAATAAATTGCGGGAAGAGCGCCGCCAGAAAGACGATGCTTTTGGGGTTGGTCAGGTTCACCAGCACGGCACGTTTGAACAGGCGACGGCGCGGCATCGCTTTAGCGACCGCGTCCAGGTCGATACCGCCCGCTGAGCGCCACTGCTGAATACCCAGCCAGACCAGATAGGCCGCACCGGCCCATTTCAGAATCTCAAAGGCGAGCAGCGACTGGGAAAACAGCGCCCCCAGCCCGATGCCTACCAGCACGATATGCAGCGCCAGCCCGACCTGCAGGCCGGAGATGGATGCCACCGTGCCGCGATAGCCGTGGCTGATGCCGGTACTCATGGTGTTAATCGCGCCGGAGCCGGGCGACAGGCTGAGAATTGTGGTGGTGAGCAGATAGGTCAGCCACCATTCGATGGTCATGGGTTGCGCTCTCTTTAGGGGCGGAAGTGTGACACAATACGCCAGAAATAAGCGCGGCGCTACGGCCTGCGTACGGCAACAGGGACTCTTTATCCGGTCATCAGGAGGGCGAATGAATCCACACAAAGCCAGCTGGCTGCGACGCGAAAAAGCCTTTGCTGCCTTTGCAACCGGTCCGCTGCTCGACTTCTGGCACAGCCGTGAAGAGCGTGAGTTTACCGGCGTCGGCAATCTGACATTACGTTACGTCCGGTTCACGTCACCGAAACACACGCGTGTCATCCTGATTGTGCCCGGCCGCATCGAGAGTTACATCAAATATCCTGAGCTGGCCTACGATCTGTTTCACTGTGGCTTCGATGTGGTGATCCTCGATCATCGCGGCCAGGGGCGCTCCGATCGTCTGCTGGAAGACTCACACCGCGGCCACGTGGTGGAATTTACCCACTATGTCGACGATCTCGAAACCCTCTATCTGAAAGAGATCGTCAGCGGTCACTATCAGCAGCGTTATGCGCTGGCTCACTCGATGGGGGGCGCAATATTAACGCTGTTTCTGGCGCGGCAGCCGCAGGCTTTTCATGCGGTTGCCCTGGTGGCCCCGATGTTTGGTATTGCGCTGCCGTTGCCCGCCTTCCTGACCCACCGGATACTCGACTGGGCGGAGAAACGCCCGGCGGTGCGCGATGGTTATGCGCTCGGCACCGGACGCTGGCGCGCGCATCCATTTGGCATCAACCGGCTGACGCACAGTGCTGAGCGTTACCGGCGTAACCTGCGCTTTTATGCTGATGATCCGGCGATTCGCGTTGGCGGGCCGACCTATCACTGGGTGCGCGAAGGCATCCATGCCGGTCGCAACATCATCAGCCAGGTGGATAAGATCACCACGCCGCTGCTGCTGTTACAGGCCAGCGAGGATCGGGTGGTCGATAACCGTTCGCAGGACCTGTTTTGTGCCGCGATGGCTGCGGCGGGTCATCCGTGTGAGGGCAACACGCCGCGGGTGATCAACGGCGCGCGTCATGAGATCCTGTTTGAAAAAGACGCGATGCGTGCCGAAGCGCTCAATGCAGTGGTCGACTTCTTTTCAGCGCATCACTGACGTTATTTATCCGACCGGCGAAAGCCGGCAGACTCCGATACCCGAGGTTTTCATGTACCACATCGTTGCATCCGACCTGGATGGCACGCTGCTTTCTCCCGAACATCGCCTGACCCCGTTTGCACGCGAAACGCTGCAGCAGCTGGTCGCCAGAGATATTCACTTCGTTTTCGCGACCGGCCGTCATCATATCGATGTCGGACAGATGCGCGACAGCCTGGCGATTCCGGCTTATATGATCACTTCAAACGGCGCGCGCGTTCACAACGCGGCGGGCGAACTGGTCTTCAGTCACAATCTGGATGCCGACATCGCCAGCGATCTGTTTGGCCTGCAATATCACCACAACGAAATCCTGACTCACGTCTACCGGGATGATGAGTGGTTTGTCAGCCGCTCAAGTCCGGCAGAACAGGATTACTTCCGCGAGTCGGTGTTCAATTATCAGGTCTATGAGCCAGGTCTGCTGCCAACCGATAACATCAGCAAAGTCTTCTTCACCTGCGAAAACCCTGAACATCTGATCCCGATGGAGCAGGCCATTGAAGCGCGCTGGGGTGACCGCGTTAATGTCAGCTTCTCATTACCCACCTGCCTGGAGGTCATGGCGGGCGGCGTGTCGAAGGGGCATGCGCTGGAAGCCGTGGCGAAGCAGCTGGGTCATTCGCTGCAAAGCTGTATCGCCTTTGGCGACGGCATGAACGATGTGGAGATGCTGAGCATGGCGGGTAAGGGCTGTATCATGCAGAACGCTCATCAGCGGCTGAAAGATACGCTGCCGGCGCTGGAAGTGATTGGATCGAATGCGGATGATGCGGTGCCGCAGACGCTGCGCGCACTCTACCTCGCATAAGTAGATGAATGAAAAGGGCCGGTTATCCGGCCCTTTTTTTATGCCGTCAGGCGATTTTCTGTTTGTGTCTGTGTTCGCTGACCATGGTCAGGAGCAGCAGAATAACGGCGAGCACGCAGCCTGCGATCATCACCAGGAAGCCGCCATCCCAGCCGAAGTAGTCGACGGTGTAACCGACAATGGCGCTGGCGGCCACCGAGCCTCCCAGGTAGCCGAACAGGCCGGTAAAGCCCGCTGCCGTTCCTGCCGCTTTTTTCGGGGCCAGCTCCAGCGCGTGCAGACCAATCAGCATCACCGGGCCGTAGATCAGGAAACCAATCACGATCATACAGGCCATATCGACGCCGGGGTTACCCGCCGGATTGAGCCAGTAGATGACGGTCGCGACGGTGACCAGCGTCATAAAGAACACCCCGGTCGCCCCCCGATTGCCGCGGAACACCTTATCCGACATCCAGCCGCAGAGCAGCGTCCCCGGTATCCCCGCATATTCATACAGGAAGTAGGCCCAGGAGGACTTATCCAGCGTGAAGTGTTTCACCTCTTTGAGATAGGTCGGAGACCAGTCGAGGATGCCGTAGCGCAGCAGATAGACAAACACGTTGGCCAGCGCGATGTACCACAGCAGCTTGTTCGGCAGCACATACTTCATGAAGATCTGCTTTGCCGTCAGCTCCTCTTCATGGCTGGCATCGTAATCGGGCGGATAGTCGTTTTTATACGCTTCAATCGGCGGCAGGCCACAGGATTGCGGGGTATCGCGCATCAGCGCAAAGGCCAGAATCGCAATGGCAATCGCGCCAAAAGCGGGCATGTAGAGCGCCGCTTTCCAGTCGTTAAACCACGCCATGCCCAGCAGAAACAGCAGCGGGGGGATACCGCCGCCCACATTATGGGCGCAGTTCCAGACCGACACGATCCGGCCGCGCTCCTTCTGTGACCACCAGTGAACCATGGTGCGTCCGCACGGCGGCCAGCCCATCCCCTGAAACCAGCCGCAGATAAACAGCAGTACAAACATCACCATGATGCTGGAGGTCGCCCAGGGCACAAATCCCATGATCAGCATCACCGCCGCGGCCAGAATCAGGCCAGCCGGCAGGAAGACGCGCGGGTTTGAGCGGTCCGACACCGATCCCATGATGAATTTTGAAAAGCCGTAGGCGATGGAGATGCCCGACAGGGCAAACCCTAAATCGCCCCGCGAAAAACCCTGCTCGACCAGATATGGCATCGCGAGCGCAAAGTTTTTTCTGACCAGATAGTAGGCGGCATAACCGAAGAAGATCCCGATGAAAATTTGCCAGCGCAGACGACGGTAGAGGGGATCGACACGATCCTCTGCCACCTGTGGCTGGCGTGGCGCAGGTTTAAAAATGCTCAGCATCAGTGAGGCCCTCCAGGGCACATTATGGTTTTTGAATTCCCGGCAGGTTGAAGCAGGAAAAGAGGAGAAAATGGCCATCCGATGTTCCATTTCGCGCAAAGAATAGTGTTAGTTGCGCAGCGTTACTGTGATGAATGACACATTTGTTACAGTTTTATTACAGTTGAGAGCGAAAGTGTTCACCTGATGGATCATTTCGCGCATTTTGTCTGGCGGAAAAGCGGTTCTGTCGACAGTTATGTCAGTCTGTGTAAACGGTCTGCTGCTTAAAGATTCTGATCGAATGTTTTATAGTCAGATGTCAACCAGATTTCACAGCCTGATGGCAGCACATTGTTTACACTGGCGGCCTGTTAATTTCAGGGTCATGACCGTGTTCTTATTAATTATTACCACTATTCTGTGGGCCTTTTCGTTCAGTCTGATTGGCGAATACCTTGCCGGGCAGGTGGACAGCTGGTTTTCCGTTCTGATGCGTCTGGCGCTGGCTGCGCTGGTCTTCCTGCCTTTCCTGCGCTGGCGTGGCTACCGCCCTTCAACGCTGCTGCTTTATATGCTGGTGGGGATGCTGCAGCTCGGGGTGATGTATCTGCTGAGTTTTGAAGCCTATCTCTATCTGAGCGTTTCAGAATTCCTGCTGTTTACGGTGATGACGCCGCTGTATGTCACGCTGATTTACGATCTGATCAGCCGTCGTCCGCTGCGCATCGGTTATGTGTTCAGTGCGCTGCTGGCGGTGGCCGGTGCGGCGATTATCCGTTATGACAAAGTCAGCGATCATTTCTGGTTCGGGCTGCTGTTAGTGCAGCTGGCAAACATCTGTTTTGCGGCGGGAATGGTAGGGTATAAGCGTCTGCAGGAGACCCGTCCGATGCCGCAGCACACCGCCTTCTCCTGGTTCTATCTGGGTGCGGTTGTGATTGCCGTGATCGCGTGGTGCGCCTGGGGTAATCCGCAGAAGTTGCCGACCACCTCACTGCAGTGGGGCATTCTGGTCTGGCTGGGCGTTGCGGCTTCCGGTCTGGGCTATTTTATGTGGAACTATGGTGCAACGCAGGTCGATGCTGGCACGCTGGGCATTATGAATAACATGCACGTTCCCGCCGGGCTGCTGGTGAATCTGGCAATCTGGCAGGAGAAACCGCACTGGCCGAGCTTTATTGCGGGTGCGCTGGTGATCCTCGCCTCGCTGTGGGTGCATAAGCGCTGGGTGGTGGGGCGCAGCAGCCGAACCTAAAGGAGAATCGCACCTAATCAGTGGCTGTGGGTCAGGTGCGGCCTCCCGGGCTGGCGCGTCCGATCGCGAAGGAATCTCACCTCCCTGTGGATCGGCCGGGCCATCCCTGGCCCGGACGCTTCGCTCTTCTGACGCGCCAGCCCATGAGGCGTGACAGCCTCATCGCTGTTAAATGCGTGGCTCATCGCGAGCATGAAGGAGTGATGCAGAGTAGTAAAGCCTGGAGGCGCAACAGCCTCATCGCTGTTAAATGCGTGGCTCAGTGCGAGCATGAAGGAGGGAATGGCGGGCTGAGAAGTAAAGCGTCCGCCGCATGGCTGGCCCGGTGCTGCTCTTGTCAAAGCCCTGATGAAGCGGGAGGGAAGGGGTGGCGCAGCTGAAGAGCAAAGCGTCCGAGCCAGGGATGGCGAGGCCGTGCTGCATGGATGCAGGCTTTCTTTGCGATCAGATGCGCCACCTCTGACCACGCAGGGGTCAGAAGCGATCAGAGATTAAGCCGGCTTATCACTCTTCGGACGCTGGATCATCGCCAGCCCTTTCAGGAAGTTACGCAGAATCTGATCGCCACACTCGCGGTAGTTTTTATGGTCGGGCTTGCGGAAAATCGCCCCCACTTCCGCCTGCGACACGGTAAAGTTTGCGCGCTTCAGCACGTCAGGAATGTCGGTCGTTTTCAGATCGAACGCGATACGCAGTTTCTTCATGAAGATATTGTTATTCATTTTGCGCTCGATCGACGGGGCAGGCGCCTCTTCGCTTTTACCACGACGGTAAAAAATCAGGCCATTCAGAAAATAACCCATCAGCACATCAGGGCAGGGACGGAACGCGGCGTCGTCATCTTTTTTCAGCCACGCCTGAACATCCGTCTCGGGTACCTCACATTCCGCCAGCGCAAAAATCTTCACCATTCCGGCATCGCTCAGATTAAGCATGTAGCGCACGCTGCGCAGAATATCGTTATTAGTCATGGTGAGATCTTCTCATGGTCAGTCGACAGGCTGCGCATTATAGGGGATTTTGCCGGCGTCCGCGCAGGTTTGTGCCCTACCGGTTACCGCTGCAACACCGCACCGGGCAGCGCAGCATCACGCACAAACGGCAGATGCTCACAGGCGTGCTGACGGGCAAAACGGATAAAGGCTTCCAGCACCGGCTGCCGCTGTTCGCCCTCGCGCACGGCGGCGTAAAGACGACTCCAGAGCCCCTCACCCAGCGTGCGGGTCACGACCAGACCCTGCTTCTCAAAACTCTCCACCACCCAGTGCGGCAGCGCCGCGATACCCATGCGCGCGGAAACCATCTGAATCATCAGCAGGGTGTTATCGACACTTTTCAGTGCCGGGCTGACGCCAGCAGGCTGCAGGAAGTGACGCCAGATATCCAGACGCTGACGCTGCACCGGATAGATCATCAACACTTCATCGGCCAGATCTTCCGGGGCAATCTGCTCCACCTGAGCCAGCGGATGATCCGTTGCCAGCACCAGCCGCACTTCATAATCAAACATCGGGGAGTAGAACAGGCCGGAGCGCGCAAGAATATCGGAGGTCAGCACCACATCCAGCTCACCCTGCTGCAGAGCGGGCTGAGGATCAAAGGTCACGCCCGATTTGAAATCCATCACCACCTGCGGCCAGCTCTGACGGAATTTATCCAGCGCGGGGGTCAGCCACTGAATACAGCTATGACACTCGATCGCCACCCGCAGCGTGGTCTGATGCGGCTCATGGCACGCCTGCAGGGCCTGCTGGATCTGCGGCAACACCTGCTCTGCCAGCTGCAGCAGAATATCGCCCTGCGGCGTAAACCGCAGCGGCTGACTCTTACGCACGAACAGGCGGAATCCCAGCCGCTGCTCCAGGTCGCTGAACTGATGAGAGAGCGCCGATTGCGTCTGGTGAAGCTGGGCCGCCGCCGCCGCCAGCGATCCCGTATTGCGCAGAGCCTGAAGCGTCCGCAGGTGCTTGAGTTCGATCATGAGGGTCCTTCACATCGAAAATGAACATATTGCGCTTGAGCCACATACAGTACCCGCAGATTATAGCAGTGTAAACATCTGGACGGCTAAACCTCTCTGGCTGCCTGTAAAAGCCAGCGTGAAAGATTATCTGGAGAACAGCACATGACTATCCTGAACCACACCCTCGGCTTTCCCCGTATTGGCCTGCGCCGGGAACTGAAAAAAGCACTGGAGCAGTACTGGGCGGGTGATATTTCGCAGCAGGACTTACTGGCGGTGGGCCGTGAACTGCGCGCCCGCCACTGGCAACAGCAGAAAGCGGCGGGAGTCGATCTGCTGCCGGTCGGCGATTTTGCCTGGTACGATCATGTGCTGACCACCAGCCTGATGCTGGGCAACGTGCCTGCACGCCATCAGAATCCGGAGGGCAGCGTTGACCTGGACACCCTGTTCCGCCTTGGCCGTGGTCGTGCCCCCAGCGGGAAACCCGCCGCCGCGGCAGAGATGACCAAATGGTTTAACACTAACTATCACTACATGGTGCCGGAATTTACCCGGGGACAGCGGTTTAAACTGACCTGGACTCAGCTGCTGGACGAGGTCGATGAGGCGCTGGCACTGGGTCACAGCATCAAGCCGGTACTGCTGGGGCCGGTAACCTATCTCTGGCTGGGCAAAGTAAAAGGTGAGCCGTTCGAACGCCTGTCGCTGCTGGAGGCGATTCTGCCCGTCTACCAGCAGGTGCTGGCAGAACTGGCCAGACGGGGCATCGAATGGGTGCAGATTGATGAACCGGCCCTGGCCCTGGAACTGCCGCAGGCGTGGCGCGACGCCTTTAAACCGGCGTATGACGCGCTGCAGGGTCACAGCAGACTGCTGCTGACCACCTACTTTGACAGCATCAGACAGAACATTGAGGTGATTCGCGCACTGCCGGTGCAGGGCCTGCATGTCGATCTGGTTCATGGCCACGATGACCTCCAGCAGCTGAATCAGCAACTGCCCGCCAGCTGGCTACTGTCACTCGGGGTGATCAACGGGCGTAACGTCTGGCGCGCCGATCTCAGCCGCTGGTTCAGCCGTCTGCAACCGGTGATTGCACAGCGGGAACAGGTCTGGATCGGCTCCTCCTGCTCGCTGCTGCACAGCCCGATCGATCTCAGCGTGGAAACCCGTCTGGATGATGAGGTCAAAAGCTGGTTCGCTTTCGCCCTGCAGAAGTGTGCTGAACTTTCGCTGCTTACTCACGCACTGAACCAGAACGATGCGGCGTCGCTGGAGGCATGGAGTGCCCCGGTGCGCGCCCGTGCGCACTCGCGCCGCGTGCACAATGCCGCAGTGGGCCAGCGTCTGCAGGCCATCACGCCACAGCTCAGTCAGCGCCAGCGCGCCTATTCTGAGCGGGCTGCCCTGCAGCGTCAGCGTTTCAGACTGCCGGCCTGGCCCACCACCACCATCGGCTCTTTTCCACAGACCACCGAGATCCGTGGCCTGCGCCTCGACTTTAAGCAGGGCCGTCTCGACAGCAGCCACTATCGCACCGGCATCGCGGCACATATCAGGCAGGCCATTACCGAACAGGAGCGGCTGGGGCTGGATGTGCTGGTTCACGGTGAAGCGGAACGCAACGACATGGTGGAGTATTTTGGCGAGCATCTGGAGGGATTTGTCTTCACCCAGAACGGCTGGGTGCAGAGCTACGGTTCCCGCTGCGTGAAACCGCCGGTCATCATCGGGGATATCAGCCGGCCGGCGGCGATCACCGTGGGGTGGGCCAGCTATGCGCAGTCGCTGACCGACAAGCCGGTTAAAGGGATGCTGACTGGCCCGGTCACCATCCTCTGCTGGTCGTTCCCGCGTGAAGATGTGTCACGGGAAACTCTCGCTAAACAGATCGCGCTGGCGCTGCGTGATGAAGTGAAAGATCTGGAGAAGGCGGGGATCGGGATTATTCAGATAGATGAACCGGCTCTGCGTGAAGGCCTGCCTTTGCATCAGTCGGAGTGGGCCGCCTACCTGACCTGGGCGGTAGAGGCGTTCCGGCTTACCGCGGCCGTGGCGCAGGATGACACCCAGATTCACACCCATATGTGTTACTGCGAGTTCAACGACATCATGGATGCCATTGCGGCGCTGGATGCGGATGTCATCACCATTGAAACCTCGCGCTCCGATATGGAGCTGCTGGAATCGTTTGAGCATTTCGACTATCCGAATGAAATCGGCCCCGGCGTCTATGACATTCACTCGCCTAACGTTCCCAGCGTTGAGTGGATAGAGGCCCTGCTGCAGAAGGCCGCACAACGGATTCCGGCAGCGCGTCTGTGGGTAAACCCGGACTGCGGCCTGAAAACGCGCGGCTGGACGGAAACACGTCAGGCGCTGGCCAATATGGTGACGGCGGCGAAGAAACTGCGTGGTGAGACGGCGTAGGGGAGCGGGTCCGGGTGGCAAAAAACAGGGGCGCAGACGCGCCCCTTTCAGACTGCTGACAAACCCAAATCAGGGTGAGTCTGGCAGCAATGAATTAGCTCAATGCGCAGGGAACACGGTCAGAGGAGGAAAGCGTCCCGCGGCAGGGACGGCGCGGGCCGAGCATGCCATGGATGGCGGTTCTTGCGTCTTTCCGATCTGACCGTGTTCCCTCCGCAGGCTCGGTCTTACCGCTACCGCGCTGGACTTTGTCAACAATCTCAAAAGGGGCACAGATGCGCCCCTTTTTCAGTTACTGCGAGGTCACACCATATTGTCTGAACCAGGTCAGCATCCGCTGCCAGCCATCCTGAGCCGATTCCGCATGGTAGCTCGGGCGGTAGTCTGCATTAAACGCATGACCCGCTTCGGGATAGACGATGATCTCGGCGGTGGCATTGGCGGCATGCAGCGCCTGTCGCATCTGCTCGACGCTCTCCAGCGGGATGCTCTCGTCCTGTCCGCCATAGAGTCCTAAAACCGGCGCGTTGAGCGCGACGGCAATATCAATCGGGTGCTTCTGCTGCTTCAGGGTGCGGTCGCCGGTCAGCCGTCCATACCAGGCCACAGCGGCGCGCAGCTGCGGATTGTGCGCGGCGTAGAGCCAGCTGATGCGGCCACCCCAGCAGAAACCGGTAATGCCCATGCGGCGGATATCGCCGCCGTTGCGTGCGGCCCAGTTGGCGGCATGGTCCAGGTCAGCCAGCACCTGAGTATCCGGCACTTTACTGACCAGCTCGCTGAACAGCGTCGGGATATCGTGATACTCAGAGGGATCGCCCTCGCGGAAATAGAGCTCCGGTGCAATCGCCAGATAGCCTTCCAGCGCCAGACGGCGGCAGATATCCCGGATGTGTTCGTGCACACCAAAGATCTCCTGCACCACCAGTACGACGGGTAAAGGTCCTTCCGCTGACTGCGGTTTTGCAAAATAGGCCGGCATGTTTTCGCCCTGACTGGGCACGGAAGTCTCACCTGCGTGAATGGCCGGACTATCGGTAATAATGGTAGTGTCGGCGGTGGGCTGCACGGCTGGGGCAAAGCCGCCCGTCGCCGGTTTTTGTGGCAAAGTATCACTGGGTTTCATTATTCTCTCCGTGCAAGCATTGGCGCAATCACGTAACTA
Source organism: Pantoea sp. ARC270 (assembly GCF_003236725.1). Classification (NCBI taxonomy): domain Bacteria; kingdom Pseudomonadati; phylum Pseudomonadota; class Gammaproteobacteria; order Enterobacterales; family Erwiniaceae; genus Pantoea; species Pantoea sp. ARC270. The sequence goes on along the minus strand of NZ_PUGA01000029.1, from coordinate 21,400 downwards.
TAGCCTGGCCCGAAAGCGTGCGTGCCAGGTGTCGGGTAACAGAATCAGCAGCGAACAAACGCATCCACCTCTTTAACATTGCCCTGACCCCGACACAGCCCCGCCGGGCGTTATCCGGGCGAAGAAGATGTTAATGTGTGATTAATGTCGCATTTTTTCTTCCGGTAAATGTAACTTTCATTTTCTTAAGTGAATGCTGTCACATATTTATCGGGCGTGCTGGCGTAGAGTGGCGCGCTATCATCCCTTAACAGGAGTCTGCAAATGACACAGTCTGACGTTTTCCATCTTGGCCTGACGAAAGCCGATCTGCAGGGCGCCACCCTGGCGATTGTGCCGGGCGACCCGGAGCGCGTGAAGAAAATTGCCGGACTGATGGAGGATGCCACGCATCTCGCCTCACACCGTGAATTTACCTCCTGGCTGGCAAAACTGGATGGCAAGCCGGTGGTTGTCTGCTCAACCGGCATCGGCGGCCCTTCGACCTCGATTACGGTAGAAGAGCTGGCTCAGCTTGGCGTGCGCACCTTCCTGCGCGTCGGCACCACGGGTGCCATTCAGCCACATATCAACGTCGGCGATGTGCTGGTCACGACCGCCTCCGTGCGCCTGGATGGCGCCAGCCTGCATTTCGCGCCGATGGAGTTCCCGGCGGTGGCTGACTTCGGCTGTACCACTGCGCTGGTGGCGGCTGCAGAAGCCTGTGGCGCCACAACCCATATCGGCATTACCGCCTCCTCTGACACCTTCTATCCGGGCCAGGAGCGCTACGACACCGTCTCAGGCCGCGTCGTCAGCCGTTTCAAAGGATCGATGAAAGAGTGGCAGGAGATGGGTGTCCTCAACTATGAGATGGAATCCGCTACACTGTTAACCATGTGCGCCAGCCAGGGCCTCCGCGCCGGTATGGTGGCAGGCGTCATTGTGAACCGTACGCAGAAAGAGATCCCTGATGCGGTCACCATGAAACAGACAGAAAGCGACGCAGTGAAGATTGTGGTCGAAGCGGCGCGTCGCTTGCTGTAGGCCGCGTCAGGCCGCGGGCCCCTATCGGGCCTGCTGCTGTATAAGGCGCGTCATTTCAGTGAAACCTGAGAAGGCTTATGCGCAATACACTTCCTGTCCGACGACCGGCATTCAAAGCCGATCCTGCCGCCCTTAATGCCCGGCTGGAACGCGGTGCCGAACGCTTCCGTGCCGCCATGCAGCAGGGTGACTATGCACAGGCCGCCCAGTGCTGCGAAGAGGCACTGCGCTATCTGCCTCAGCAGATGCAGGTGCTGAGCGACTATGCACTCTGTCTGCTGCGTCTGGGTCAGTACCAGAAGTCCTATAAAATCTATCAGAAGATTGCGCACTCCCCGCCCGCGGTGCGCAGCACCGCCTCTGAAACCTGGCTGGATGGCCTGACCGAAGTCTGTGGCTGGCTGAATAAGCCGGATGAGGTGGCGCGCTATGGTCTGGCGTCGCTGATGCAGTCCGATGCGCGTTTCAGTCAGGGGCAGCGTGTGGCGTTTCCCGCTCCCCAGCCCGAGCCTGCCGATCTCACACAGCCGCACCAGAATGTCATTGCCTTCAGCCTGTTTGGTGACCAGCCGCGCTACTGCGAAACCCTGATTAAAAACGTCGAAGTCGTACCTGAACTCTATCCCGGCTGGGTCTGCCGCATCTACCTTGACGACAGCGTGCCGCAGCATGTCTGGCAGCGACTGGACCAGCCGCATGTGCAACGGGTCGATATGTCGCATGAGAAAACCCTGTTTCCCACCCTGTGGCGTTTTCTGGTGATGGACGATCCTGGCGTGAAGCGCTTTATCGTCCGCGATGCCGACTCGCTGCTCTCAGAGCGCGAAGCGGCGGCGGTCAGCGCCTGGCTGGCTTCACCTTACTGGTTCCACCATATGCGTGACTACTTTTCCCACACCGAACTGCTGCTGGCGGGGATGTGGGGCGGCTGTCATGGCGTCTTTCACAACGTGGAGCAGGCGATGCGTGATTTTATTGCGCACTACCGGGGGAGCGAACGCTTCACCGATCAATATTTCCTCAAAGTGGCGTTGTGGCCGACAGTACGTGAAAGCGTGCTGAATCACGATGAACTGTTTCACTTTCATCAGGCCCGGCCGTGGCCTGCCCATGCGCCGGTGCGCTGGCAGACGCCGCAGTTCCACGTGGGCAGCAATGCCGGCTTTGCCAGTATGACCGGGAAAGCCAGTGTGGCCGACGGCAGCAGACAGCGCGTGGCGATCACCGCGGGCGAAACCACCTGGCACTATCTGGCGCAGGTTAAGCAGGGTGAGTGGCTGTTGCCGATGCCCTTTTTTCTGATTGAGGAGTGGCAGGCGGGAAGGGTGACCGTGACCGCGCTCTAAGTTGCTGAGCGCGAATAAATTTATCTGGACATTCATACAGTGCGACTCTACCTTTTTCCTCAGCAGCGTAAGTCGCGGGGAAATCATGGATCAGCACATCATCATCAGCATCTGTCTGGCGCTTGCCGGGGTCGGGATCGGCTGGATGCTGGCACAGCTTCGTGCCGGGCACCAGGCCGCCAGTTTCCAGACTGAGCGCCGTCTGCAGCAGGAGGCACAGCAGCGTCAGCAGCAGCAGACTGAACAGCTTCAGCAGCAAATCCGGGAGCGGGAACAGGAGCTGCGTCAGCTGCACGGTGCCCTGAGCGGAGCCACGGAGCGGCTGCAGCAGCTCGACTACTGGCGCAATGAAAGTGAGCAGCTCAATCGCGAGCTGCGCAATCAGCTGGAGGTCAACAGCGCGCAGGAAGCGGAGCTGCGTGAGGTGACCATCCGTCTGGAAGAGACCCGTTTTGCCGCCGAGGAGAAGCAGCGCCTGCTGACCAACAGCGAACAGCGTCTCAGCGCCCAGTTTGAAAACCTCGCCAACCGCATTTTCGAAAACAGCGGCCGTCGCGTCGATGAGCAGAACCGTCAAAGCCTGGATAGCCTGATTGGCCCGTTACGTGAACAGCTGGATGGCTTTCGTCGTCAGGTGCATGAAAGCTTTGGCGCAGAGGCGCGTGAACGTCACACCCTGACCCACGAAATCCGTCAGCTTCAGCAGCTGAATGCACAGATGGCGCAGGAGGCGCTCAACCTGACCAAGGCCCTGAAGGGCGACAATAAAATCCAGGGTAACTGGGGGGAAGTGGTCCTGAGCCGGGTGCTGGAAGCCTCCGGGCTGCGTGAAGGCTATGAATATGAAACGCAGGTCAGCATTCAGTCTGAACAGCAGGGCAGGATGCAGCCGGATGTGATTGTGCGGCTGCCACAGGGCAAAGATGTGGTGGTGGACGCCAAGATGACGCTGGTGGCCTATGAGCGCTACTTCAATGCGGATGATGAGATCGAACGTGAACAGGCGATTCAGGAGCATGTCAGCGCCATGCGGGCCCATATCCGCCTGCTGGGGCGAAAAGATTATCAACAATTGCCCGGTTTACGCTCGCTGGATTATGTGTTGATGTTCATTCCGGTTGAACCGGCCTTTTTACTGGCGATCGACCGCCAGCCTGAGCTGATTAGCGAGGCGCTGCAGCAGAATATCATGCTGGTCAGCCCCACCACGCTGCTGGTGGCGTTACGGACCATCAATAATCTGTGGCGCTATGAGCACCAGAGCCGCAATGCACAACGTATTGCCGACCGGGCCGCACGCCTCTATGACAAGATGCGGCTGTTTGTGGATGACATGAGCGGTATTGGTCACAGTCTGGACAAAGCGCAGAACAGCTATCGCGAGGCGATGAAAAAGCTGGCAGAGGGGCGCGGTAACCTGATTGCGCAGACGGAAGGGTTCCGTGCGCTGGGCGTTGAAATCAAACGGCCGATCAATCCTCAGCTGGCCGAACGGGCTATGCCGGAAAACCGGATGGCAGATGACGACAGGGATGATGAGGATGCGGATGACAGTGACAGGCGTGTGAGACGCCTCCACGAATAGTATGGGCGCAGCGTGCCTGACTTCCGTGACTCTGATACACTTCGGAAAGTATTGTTTGTGGAGCAGGTAAAACCGATGGCAGATGAATCACAGCAGGAAACCACCCATTTTGGCTTTCAGACGGTCGCCAAAAGCGAAAAAGCTGACAAAGTCGCGGATGTGTTTCACTCCGTAGCGGCAAAATATGACCTGATGAACGATTTGATGTCCTTTGGCGTCCATCGTATCTGGAAGCGCTTTACCATCGACAGCAGCGGTGTTCGCCGCGGTCAGCGTGTGTTGGATCTGGCGGGAGGCACCGGCGATCTGACGGCAAAATTCTCTCGTCTGGTGGGTGACACCGGTCAGGTGGTACTGGCGGATATCAACAGTTCCATGCTGAAGATGGGCCGCGAAAAGCTGCGCAATCAGGGTGTGGTGGGCAACGTCAGTTACGTGCAGGCCAACGCAGAAGCTCTGCCTTTCCCTGATAACTACTTCGACTGCATCACCATCTCCTTTGGTCTGCGCAACGTCACGGAAAAAGAGAAGGCGCTGGCCTCCATGTTCCGGGTGCTTAAGCCGGGCGGACGCCTGCTGGTGCTGGAGTTCTCTAAGCCAGTGCTGGACCCGCTGAGCAAAGCGTATGACGCTTACTCGTTCCACATTCTGCCGCGTATCGGCCAGCTGGTGGCGCAGGATGCTGAGAGCTACCGCTATCTGGCCGAATCGATCCGTATGCATCCCGATCAGGAGACCCTGAAGGCGATGATGAATGATGTCGGCTTTGAAAATACCACTTACTCCAACATGACTGGCGGCATCGTGGCGCTGCATCGTGGATTTAAGTTCTGAGTGAGATGGTGATGAACCTGACTCCTTTGATTACGGCGGGCATGGAGACGGCGCTGAACCGTATTCTGTACCGCGATCGCGGCCTTAAGCCGGCGCGGCAACGTCTGAATGGCAAAGTCCTGACACTGCGCCTGAATGAGTTCTCGTCTCCCCTGGTGCTGGTGTTCAGTGAACAGCAGCTGGACGTGTTAGCTGACTGGCAGGACCGCAGCGACTGCACGGTGATCACCTCGCTGAAAAGTCTGCCAAAGCTGCGCGATCGCCAGCAGCTGACGCCGCTGATTCGCAGCGGTGAACTGCAGGTAGAGGGCGATCTGCAGGTGGTGCAGCAGTTCTCGGCGCTGATGGATCTGGCTGAGCTGGATCCGGCGGAATATCTGGCTCCCTGGGTGGGCGACATCGCCGCGCAGGGCATCAGTCAGCGGGCACAGCAGGCTTTCCGCTTTTTCAAAGGTGAAGCAGCGCGTCGTCAGGGATATCTCGGACAGGCCATGACCGAAGAGTGGCGTGTTGCGCCTGGCTCACTGGAACTGGCCTGGTTTTCTGAGGAGGTCGACGCGATGGAACGTTCGCTTGAGGCGCTTGATGCGCGTCTGGCGCAGCTGGAGGCAAAATGAGTTTAGGAGAGATCCGCCGCTTATATCTGATCATGAAGGTGTTTCTGACCTATGGCCTTGATGAACTGATCCCGCAGACACGTCTCACTTTCCTGTTCCGCCTGTGGCGTCGCTCAATTTTCTGGATCCCTAATCTGCACCAGCATGAACCGACCGGTGCGCGTATGCGTATGGCGATGGAGCAGCTGGGGCCGGTCTGGATCAAGTTTGGTCAGATGCTGTCAACGCGCCGGGATCTCTTCCCGCCGCTGATCGCCGATCAGCTGGCGATCCTGCAGGACCGTGTGGCGCCCTTTGATGGCGTCAAAGCGAAAGCGCAGATTGAAGCCTCGATGGGAGCACCCATTGAGACCTGGTTTGATGATTTTGACATTAAGCCGCTGGCGTCTGCGTCGATTGCCCAGGTTCACACCGCCACGCTGAAATCTAACGGCAAAAAAGTGGTGATCAAAGTGATCCGCCCCGACATTTTGCCGGTGATCAAAGCGGATATGAAGCTGATCTATCGCCTGGCGCGCTGGGTTCCGCGTCTGCTGCCGGATGGCCGTCGTCTGCGTCCGGTCGAAGTGGTGCGCGATTATGAGAAAACCCTGCTTGATGAGCTGAACCTGTTACGCGAAGCCGCCAACGCCATTCAGTTACGCCGCAATTTTGAAGAGAGCCGTATGCTCTATGTGCCGGAAGTCTATTCCGACTATTGCAGCGAAACCATGATGGTGATGGAGCGCATTTACGGTATCCCGATTTCCGACGTTGCAACGCTGGAGCGCCACGGCGTAAACATGAAGCTGCTGGCCGAACGGGGTGTCCAGGTCTTCTTTACACAGGTCTTCCGCGACAGCTTCTTCCACGCAGATATGCATCCGGGCAATATTTTTGTCAGCTATGAACACCCGGAAGATCCGCAATATATCGGTATCGACTGCGGCATCGTGGGGTCGCTGAACAAAGAAGATAAGCGTTATCTGGCGGAAAACTTTATCGCGTTCTTCAACCGTGACTATCGCAAGGTTGCCGAGCTGCACGTTGATTCCGGCTGGGTTCCGCCCGATACCAACGTCGAAGATTTCGAGTTTGCGATTCGCACGGTGTGTGAGCCGATTTTTGAAAAGCCGCTGGCTGAGATCTCGTTCGGGCATGTGCTGCTGAACCTGTTCAACACCGCGCGTCGCTTTAATATGGAAGTGCAGCCGCAGCTGGTGCTGCTGCAAAAAACGCTGCTTTATGTGGAAGGTATTGGCCGTCAGCTCTACCCACAGCTTGACCTGTGGAAAACGGCCAAACCCTTCCTGGAAGAGTGGATCAAGGATCAGGTGGGTATCCCCGCCATTATCCGTGCGGTCAAAGAGAAAGCGCCGTTCTGGGCTGAAAAGCTCCCGGAGCTGCCAGAACTCTTTTACGACAGCATGCGCCAGCACAAGCTTTTACGGCACAGCGTCGATAAATTAGTGGGCGATCTCAATGCGCAGCGCGTCCGTCATCATCAGGCGCGTTATCTGTTTGGCGTCGGTGCCACACTGCTGCTAAGCGGAACGGCAGTTCTGCTCACCCGACCGGACTGGGATCTCTTTCCGGCGGTTCTGATGGCGGCAGGAATCGTTTCGTGGCTAATCGGCTGGCGTAAGACAAACTGATTGTCACGTCTGTTTAAAAAAAGGTAATGTCGCTGGCTAAAGCCCGGCTAAAAAGGGCACTCTGTCCTGCATTACCTTATCGTTTTCACAGAATATTAGAGGCTATCTCATGGGCGGTATCAGTATCTGGCAACTGTTAATCATTGCCGTGATTGTTGTACTTCTGTTCGGTACCAATAAATTACGTAATCTGGGTTCGGATTTAGGTTCTTCGATTCGTGGCTTCAAAAAGGCCATGAGTGATGAGGACGACAAAAAGGATCAACCGAAAGAGCAGGACGCTGACTTCGCTGCCAAAACGCTGGCGGACAAACAGCAAACTTCGGCTAACAAAGAAGAAGCCAAGAACGACAAGCAGGTGTAAACCGTGTTCGATATTGGTTTTAGTGAACTGGTATTGGTGTTCGTTATCGGGCTGATTGTACTCGGCCCGCAACGATTACCGGTTGCGGTGAAAACCGTGGTCGGCTGGATCAGGGCGATTCGTTCGCTGGCAGCCAATGTACAACATGAACTGGCGCAGGAACTCAAACTGCAGGAGTTGCAGGAGAGCCTGAAAAAGGTGGAAGAGGCGGGCCGTGGCACCCTCTCCCCTGAGCTGAAGGAGTCGATGGAAGAGCTGCGTAAAACGGCAGATTCAATGAAGCGCTCGGTCAGTCAGAGCATCGACATTGAAAAAGAGGAAGACGAAGCGAACACCATCCACTCAGCACAGCACCGGTATGCCCCTGAGCCTGCTGCGACGGAAACCGCCGCGACGCCAGCCTCAGCAGAGCATCAGTCCAGCGCACCGGCACAGGCACCGTCTGCGGCAGCGGGTGCCGATGCCACGGTGCAACCCGCACCAGCCGCGGCCGCACAGCGACCCTCTGCTGCGCCATCCGCTCCGGCTGCGCCATCCTCTGCTGCACCTGCTGCTGTGGTCAGCGCACCGGCACAGGCACCCGCTGGCGACGCCGCCAGGTCATCAGAGTCTGCGCGTCCTTCCGCGACCTCCTCTTCTGCAGGTGATGAACGATAATGGCCGTTGAAGATACCCAACCGCTCATCAGCCATCTGATTGAGCTGCGTAAGCGATTACTGAACTGCATCATCGCCGTACTGGTCATTTTCCTGGTACTGGTCTATTTCGCCAACGACATCTACCAGCTGGTCGCATCACCGCTGATCAGTCAGATGCCGGTGGGCTCCAGCATGATTGCAACCGATGTCGCCTCGCCGTTCTTTACCCCGATAAAGCTGACCATCATCGTGTCAGTGTTTCTCGCGGTGCCGGTGATCCTCTATCAGGTCTGGGCATTTGTCGCCCCGGCGCTCTACCGGCATGAGCGCAGGCTGGTGATGCCGCTGCTCTTTTCCAGCACCTTCCTGTTCTACTTCGGTGTGGCCTTTGCTTACTTCGTCGTTTTCCCGCTGGCATTTGGCTTTTTCACCAAGACCGCGCCCATCGGCGTGACGGTCGCAACGGATATCGCCAAATACCTCGATTTCGTCATGACTCTCTTCATGGCCTTTGGGGTGGCGTTTGAGGTGCCGGTGGCGATCGTGTTGCTCTGCTGGACCGGTATCACCAGCCCGGAAGATCTGAAAAAGAAACGTCCCTATATTCTGGTGGGCGCTTTCGTAGTCGGGATGCTGCTCACACCTCCGGACGTTTTTTCCCAAACTTTGCTCGCTATTCCAATGTACTGCCTGTTTGAAGTCGGCGTATTCTTTTCCCGTTACTATGTGGGTAAAGGCCGCTGGTCACAGGATGAGGATAAACATACCGACGCCTGACGCTGACCGTATGACCCGCACAGGCGGGAAGCGAGCCATCCAGACCGCCCCTCCGGGCGGTTTTTTTTACAAACTGTGGGAAAAATTATGTTTGATATCGGTGTAAACCTGACCAGCACGCAATTCGCCTCCGACCGGCAAAAGGTGGTTAAACGCGCGCGTGATGCGGGCGTCACCGGCATGCTTATTACCGGCACCAACGCGCTGGAGAGCCAGCAGGCTCAGCGACTGGCTGAAGGCCAGCCCGGCTTTTGCTGGTCTACCGCGGGCGTTCACCCTCATCATGCCAGCGAATGGTCGCTGGAGATCGCCAGCACCCTGCGCCGGCTGGCGGAAAAACCGGAAGTGGTCGCCATTGGTGAGTGCGGACTCGATTTTAATCGCAACCTCTCGGCCCATGAGCAGCAGGAGTATGCATTTGACGCACAGCTGGCGCTGGCCGCAGAACTCAATATGCCGGTGTTCCTGCACTGCCGTGAAGCCCATGCGCGTTTCGCTGCGGTGCTTGCCCCCTGGCTGCCAAAACTGCCGGGTGCGGTGATCCACTGCTTTACCGGCACGCGCGACGAACTGGAAGCCTGTCTGGAAATGGGGTTATCTGTGGGCATTACGGGCTGGGTCTGCGATGAGCGTCGGGGTCTGGAACTGCGTGAGCTGCTGCCGCTGATCCCGGCCGAACGCCTGCTGCTGGAAACGGATGCGCCCTACCTGTTGCCGCGCGACATGCGTCCGCGTCCGCCTTCGCGCCGCAACGAACCCTGCTTTTTACCGCATATTGTCAGTCAGGTGGCGACATGGCGAGGTGAGAGTGCGGAGGCACTGGCGGCCCGCATCGATCATAATGCGCGGACGCTGTTCAGACTGGCTTAAAGCTTGCGGAACTGCTTGTTATCGACGCTGCGCATCACCTGCTTGTTGAGGAGATTCAGCAACAGGATCGAGCGTGTTTCACCATCCGGCTCGGCAAAAATGGCGCGCAGCCCTTCAAACGTTCCTTCGGTGATGACAACCTCATCGCCGCTCTGTGGCGTTTCAGGATCGAGCAGGATTTGCGGGACGTCGGTTTCCAGCGCTTCGATGACCGCCGACGGCACGGTTGCCGGGGTGGAGCCGAAGCGGACAAAGTGACTGACACCGCGTGTGCTGCTGATGGTGGTGGTGTGAATCTCTTCAGGATCGAATTCGATAAACAGGTAGTTAGGGAACAGCGGCTCACTCACCGTGGTGCGTTTACCGCGCACGATCTTTTCCAGAGCGATCATCGGGCTGAGGCAATGCACCTCCTGCCGCTCGAGATGCTCCTTCGCGCGCAATAGCTGTCCACGTTTGCAATAGAGTAAGTACCAGGCTTCCATAACGGCTCCCATTGAATGGACGCTAAGAATAGCAAACCTGTTGCCAGAGTTATAGCGCAGGGGCAGGGTAAAGCGGCCCGCAGAGAAAATAAATTGAGACTTTTCTTAGCAGGCCGGAGGCGGGCAGAAACGGTAACGGGAAATTGACGTGCACCAGGGCTCTGTATCAGACTCGATAACCTTCACCCCTGCAAAAGGAACGTCTGATGGAACTCTTTCTGTTGAGCAATGGCAGGCTGGCGGACGATGCGCCGCTGCTGGGTTATGCGCAGCCGCAGCTGCACGCGATGATCGCCCGACGCGCTATCCGCTCGGCGGTCCTGATCCCCTACGCGATAATCCGGGGCGATCAGCAGCAGCGCGCCGCCGAACTCACGGCCTCTCTGGGCATCCCGGTCAGGCTGGTTCAATCCTTTGCCTCACCGGCTGAGGCGATTGCACAGGCAGAACTTATTCTGGTCAGCGGCGGCAACACCTGGTTTCTGAACCAGATGCTGCATGAGCAGGATCTCATCGTCCCGATCCAGCGTGCGGTACGTGAGCGACAGGTGCCTTATCTCGGCTGGAGCGCGGGCTGCAATGTGGCGACGCCCTCCATCCGCACCACCAACGATATGCCGGTGCGCAGCAGTGTAGTGCTGCCCGCGCTGGGACTCTTCCCGGTGCAGATCAATCCCCACTATCTTGATGCCAGCGTCAGCGGCCATATGGGCGAAACCCGCGATGAGCGTCTGGCGGAGTTCTGCGCGGTCAACCCGACGGAGTCGGTGATTGCCCTGCGTGAAGGCAGTTTTCTGCACCTGCATGACAACCAGCTGCGCTATCACAGCGTGCGAAACGAGGACTTTAAGCTGTTTCGTCACGGTGACCCGATTCAGGGAATGCACGATACCCGCGCACTGCAGCCGCTGGTTCCCTTTCAGTGCGTATGAGGCTGCGGTATAAACCTCAGCAACTCCGCGTAATCAGACCTATAATGGCCGATTCACTCTGGCCGGAATGTTAAAGCCGCATGAAATACCACGATTTGAGAGACTTCCTCGCGCTGCTTGAACAGCGCGGTGAGCTAAAGCGCATTACCCAGTCCATCGATCCCGAACTGGAAATGACGGAGATTGCCGATCGCACGCTGCGTGCCGGTGGCCCCGCCCTGCTGTTTGAAAACCCGAAAGGGTACGATATGCCGGTGCTGTGCAACCTGTTCGGCACGCCTAAGCGCGTGGCCATGGGCATGGGGCAGGAGGAGGTGAGCGCCCTGCGTGAAGTGGGTAAGCTGCTGGCCTTCCTGAAAGAGCCTGAGCCGCCAAAAGGCTTCCGCGACCTGTTCGATAAAATGCCGCAGTTTAAGCAGGTGCTGAACATGCCGACCAAACGGCTGCGTAATGCGCCCTGTCAGGAAGAGGTGTTCAGCGGTGATGAGGTCGATCTGACGCGTATTCCGGTCATGAAGTGCTGGCCAGGCGATGCCGCACCGCTGATTACCTGGGGACTGACCGTCACGCGTGGCCCCCACAAAGAGCGCCAGAATCTCGGTATTTACCGTCAGCAGGTGATCGGTAAAAATCGTCTGATCATGCGCTGGCTGTCGCACCGTGGCGGCGCGCTTGATTTTCAGGAGTGGACGAAAGCGCATCCGGGTGAACGTTTTCCGGTTTCGGTCGCACTGGGCGCCGATCCTGCCACCATCCTCGGCGCGGTGACGCCGGTGCCTGACACGCTGTCAGAATATGCGTTTGCCGGTCTGCTGCGCGGCAACAAAACGGAAGTGGTGAAGTGCCTGTCGAACGATCTCGAAGTGCCGGCCAGTGCGGAAATCGTGCTGGAAGGCTATATCGAAGCGGGCGATATGGCGCCAGAAGGCCCCTACGGTGACCACACCGGCTACTACAATGAAGTGGATAGCTTCCCGGTATTTACCGTGACGCATATCACGCAGCGTCGTCAGCCGATCTATCACTCCACCTATACCGGGCGTCCGCCGGATGAACCCGCCGTACTGGGCGTGGCGCTGAATGAAGTTCTGGTACCGATTCTGATTAAGCAGTTCCCGGAGATCGTGGACTTCTACCTGCCGCCTGAAGGTTGCTCCTACCGGCTGGCGGTTGTGACGATTAAAAAGCAGTACTCAGGGCATGCCAAACGTGTCATGTTTGGCGTCTGGTCATTTTTGCGGCAGTTCATGTACACCAAATTTGTTATTGTGTGTGACGATGATGTTAATGCGCGCGACTGGAATGACGTGATCTGGGCGATCACCACGCGAATGGATCCGGCCCGTGATACGGTATTAGTCGAAAATACCCCTATCGACTATCTCGATTTCGCCTCGCCGGTTTCCGGGCTGGGGTCGAAGATGGGGCTTGATGCAACCAATAAGTGGCCGGGTGAAACGCAGCGTGAATGGGGTACGCCCATTGTTAAAGATCCTGCGGTCACGGCGCGCATTGATGCTATCTGGGATGAGCTAGGTATTCTTGATCAGCCGCCACAGCGTTGATGGCGAGCACAACCATAAAGACGACCCGACAGAGGGAACGCATGACAACGTTAAGCTGTAAAGTAACTTCGGTTGAGGCGATTACCGACACGGTCTATCGCGTTCGCCTGATCCCTGAAGCGGAATTCAGTTTTCGCGCGGGGCAGTATCTGATGGTCGTGATGGATGAGCGTGATAAGCGTCCGTTCTCACTGGCCTCAACGCCGATGGAAAAAGATATTATTGAGCTGCATATCGGCGCGTCCGATCTCAACCTCTATGCGATGGCGGTGATGGATCGGATCCGCAACGATCGCCAGATCACCGTCGATATGCCGCACGGTGACGCCTGGCTGCGCGAAGAGAGCAGTAAGCCGCTGATCCTGATTGCAGGTGGCACCGGCTTCTCCTACGCCCGTTCGATTCTGCTCACCGCTCTGGCGGAACAGCCGGAGCGCGATATCGCCATTTACTGGGGCGGACGTGAGCTTAAGCATCTGTACGATCTGGACGAGCTGAATGCGCTGGCAGTGAAGCACCCGAACCTGAAAGTGATCCCGGTTGTTGAACAGCCTGAAGCGGGCTGGCAGGGACGTTCCGGTACGGTACTGACCGCGGTGATGCAGGATTTCAGCACGCTGAGCGAACATGAGATCTATATCGCCGGACGCTTTGAGATGGCGAAGATTGCCCGCGATCGTTTCTGTGCCGAGCGTGGCGCAGTCGAGTCACAGATGTATGGCGATGCGTTTGCCTTTATCTGATCGCCGGCAGCAGACAGAAAAAACCCGCCGGTAACGGCGGGTAAATCTGACAAAATAAACGCAACGTATTACAGACGCTCGAATACGGTTGCGATGCCCTGGCCCAGCCCGATACACATGGTGGCAAGACCCAGGCTGGCATCGCGTCGTTCCATAATGTTTAGCAGCGTGGTACTGATACGCGCGCCGGAACAGCCCAGCGGATGGCCTAACGCAATCGCGCCGCCATTCAGATTGACCTTTTCATCCAGCTGCTCCAGCAAGCCTAAATCTTTGATGCACGGCAGTGTCTGCGCAGCAAAGGCTTCGTTCAGCTCAAAGACGTCGATATCGCTGACGCTCAGTCCCGCCCGTTTTAACGCCAGCTTACTGGCCGGAACCGGCCCATAGCCCATGATTGAAGGATCGCAGCCCACCACGGCCATGCTGCGGATGCGGGCGCGCGGCGTCAGCCCCAGCTCGCGGGCGCGTGATTCACTCATCACCAGCATGGCGGCTGCGCCATCTGACAACGCTGACGAGGAGCCCGCCGTCACGGTGCCATTCACCGGATCGAAAGCCGGTTTCAGCGCCGCCAGGCCTTCGGCGCTGGTCTCTTCACGGATCACTTCATCGAAATCATAACGTTTGAGGATGCCGTCGCTGTCATGACCATAGGTGGCGACAATCTCTGTCGCAAAGTCGCCGCGCCGGGTGGCCTGCCAGGCCCGCTGGTGCGAACGCAGGGCAAATGCATCCTGCTGCTCACGGCTGATATGATGCATCCGCGCCAGCATTTCTGCCGTCAGGCCCATCATCCCTGCGGCTTTGGCAACCGTCCGGCTAAGCCCGGGATGAAAGTCGACGCCGTGGTTCATCGGCACATGCCCCATATGCTCCACGCCACCGATCAGACAGCTCCGGGCATCACCGACCATAATGGCGCGGGCGGCATCGTGCAGCGCCTGCATGGAAGAGCCACACAGCCGGTTGACGGTGCTGGCTGGCACCGTGTGGGGAATTTCGGCCAGCAGGGCAGCGTTACGTGCGATATTAAATCCCTGCTCCAGTGTCTGCTGCACGCAGCCCCAGAGAATGTCATCCAGCTCTGCCGGGTTCACCGTCGGGTTACGGCTCAGCAGTTCACGCATCAGATGCGCAGAGAGATCTTCGGCGCGCACATGACGGAAGGCGCCGCCTTTTGACCGGCCCATTGGCGTGCGCACGGCATCAATAATCACCACATTTTCCATCTTCTTGCCCTCAGGCGCTTTTCAGCGCGGCTTCATCAATCGGTTTGGCGGCGGGATACCAGCTTTCATGCTGATGGGCTTTCTGCAGCAGCAGGGCAGGCAGGGCATACAGGCCACCGAGGCCGCTATAACGCCGGGCCTGATCCACCACGTTGCTGTTGCCCAGAGTATCGAGATAGCGGAAAGCCCCGCCACGGAAAGGCGGGAAGCCGAGGCCATACACCAGCGCCATATCGGCTTCAGCCGGTGAGGCGATAATCTTCTCTTCCAGGCAGCGCACCACTTCGTTCAGCATCGGCAGCATCATGCGGTTCAGAATCTCTTCATCGCTGAAGATTCGCGCGGGCTGACAGGCCTGTTGCAGCAGCGTATCGACATCGGCATCGGCCACTTTTTTTGGCTTGCCCTTTTTATCTTCTTCCCAGCGCCAGAAGCCTTTGCCATTTTTCTGGCCAAAGCGACCAGCCTCAAACAGCAGATCGATCGCGTCGCGATAGTCATGCTTCATGCGGTCCGGGAACCCGTCAGCCATCACGCTTTGCGCATGGTGCGCCGTATCGATGCCCACGACATCCAGCAGCCATGACGGCCCCATCGGCCAGCCAAACTGTTTTTCCATGACCTTATCTATCTGGCGGAAATCTGCGCCATCGCGCAGGAGCAGGCTGAAAGCGGCGAAGTAGGGGAACAGCACCCGGTTAACAAAGAAGCCGGGGCAGTCGTTGACCACGATAGGGGTTTTACCCATTTTGCTGGCCCAGGCCACCACTTTGCCGAGGGTCGCTTCACTGGTTTTCTCGCCCCGGATTACTTCGACCAGCGGCATACGCGGCACCGGGTTAAAGAAGTGCATGCCACAGAAGTTTTCCGGGCGCTGCAACGCCTGCGCCAGCTGGCTGATAGGAATGGTCGAAGTATTCGAGGCCAGAACGGCATCGTCACGCAGGTGCCGCTCTGTTTCAGCCAGCACTTTAGCCTTGATCTGCGGGTTCTCGACTACCGCTTCCACCACCACGTCGGCCAGTTCAAAACCGGCGTAATCCAGCGTGGGCTGGATGGTGGCGATGACGCTGGCCAGCCTGTTACCGTCAATTTTTCCGCGCGCCAGCTGGGTGTTAAGCAGCTTGCTGGCTTCATTCATCCCCAGCGTCAGCGCCTGTGGATTGATATCTTTCATTCTGACCGGCACGCCTTTCCAGGCAGACTGGTAGCTGATGCCACCGCCCATGATGCCTGCGCCCAGCACTGCCGCCTGAGCAGGTGCGCCGCTTTCGCTGGCGCGTTTTTTTGCCAGCCCTTTAACGTACTGATCGTTGAGGAAGATGCCGACCAGTGCGCGCGCTTCGTCAGACTGCGCCAGCGGCACAAATGCAGCCGTTTCAAGCTTCAGCGCATCATCGCGACCGAGACTGGCCGCGGCCTCAATGGTTTTTACCGCCATCAGCGGAGCGGGGTAATGTTTTCCTGCGGTCTGCATCACCATGCCCTTCGCAATGGTAAAACTCATCGCCGCCTCGATCGGACTGAGCTTCAGCGGGGCCAGTTTAGGCGCACGGCGCGCCTGCCAGCTGCCCTCTTCGGCGGCCGCTCTGAGCATGGTGATGCCCGCTTCGCGCAGTTTGTCACGGGCAACCACCGCATCGACCAGGCCCAGTTTCAGCGCGGCATTGCCATCCACATCTTTACCGGCGGCAATAATTTCCAGCGCGCTGTCGGCTCCCAGCAGGCGGGGCAACCTTACGCTGCCGCCAAAGCCTGGCATGATGCCGAGTCTGGTTTCCGGCAGGCCGATGCGGGCATCCGCAGTGGCGATGCGCAGGTCGGTCGCCAGGACGCACTCACATCCGCCACCCAGTGCATAGCCATCAATGGCTGCCAGGGTGGGCACGGGCAAATCTTCCAGACGGTTGAAGATGCTGTTGGCGTAACTCAGCCACCGGCTCAGCTTTTCGGTGGGGGCATCAAACAGGGAAAGAAACTCGGTAATGTCCGCGCCCACGATAAAGGCGGGTTTAGCGGAGCTCAGCAGCAGGCCGCGCAGTGCTGGCTGCTGTTCCAGGACCGCAATGGCCTCGCCCAGACTGGCGACCGTTTGCGTATCCAGCTTGTTGACTGAGCCTGTGGCATCAAAAACCAGCTCGGCGATGCCATCGTCCAGCCAGTGAAGGGTAAGGTTAGCGCCTTGGTAGAGCATGTGCGTCTCCTGAAACCGCGAAAGGTGATCTGGTCATACCAGATGATCGTGAGTGTGGGAGTGATGTTAATTTTTTGCAAACCGCTCTTTGCTTATTTGCTAACAAGATCACAGCCACGCCGGCTTCGGCATCTGAGCAAGGGGTATGCTAAACTGCGGCCATTTCGCGACACGGGAGAGACGGCTATGGATTCACTGAAGACCTTGTATCACGCGCACATCGCCACGTTGCAGCAACGGGCGCAGCAGGTGCTGGCACGCAATAAACTGGATGCGATGCTGATCCATTCCGGTGAGTTGCTGACGGTGTTTCTGGATGACCACACCTATCCGTTTAAGGTGAATCCGCAGTTCAAAGCCTGGGTGCCGGTCACGCAGGTGCCTAACTGCTGGCTCTGGATCGATGGTGTGAACAAGCCGAAACTGTGGTTCTACTCTCCGGTGGATTACTGGCATAACGTTGAACCGCTGCCGGACAGTTTCTGGACCGGAGATGTCGAGGTTATCGGCCTGAAAAACGCAGATGAGATTGCGCACCTGCTCCCTGCACAGCGTGATAATGTCGCCTATATCGGGCCGGTTAATGCACGCGCGGCGCAGCTCGGAATCTCCTCAGACAACATCAACCCTAAAGCGGTCATCGACTTTCTGCACTACCATCGCAGCATCAAAACCGACTATGAACTGGCCTGTCTGCGTCAGGCGCAGAAGCTGGCGGTTGCGGGGCATCGCGCGGCCAAAGAGGCGTTCTCTGCGGGCCTGAGCGAATTTGACATCAATCAGGCTTACCTGACCGCGACCGGCCATCGTGATACCGATGTGCCGTACGGCAATATCATTGCGCTGAATGAACACGCGGCGGTGCTGCACTACACCCGCCTGGATCATCAGCCACCGGCGAAACGTCACAGCTTCCTGATTGATGCGGGCGCCGAATATCTGGGCTACGCCGCCGATCTGACCCGTAGCTATGCGGCGCAGAGCAGCTCGCTCTATGCCAGAATGGTGGAGGCGATGAACGCCGAAGAGCTGGCTTTAATCGCCACGCTGAAACCGGGTGTGCG
The DNA here is from genome assembly GCF_003236725.1 of Pantoea sp. ARC270. Lineage (NCBI taxonomy): Bacteria > Pseudomonadati > Pseudomonadota > Gammaproteobacteria > Enterobacterales > Erwiniaceae > Pantoea > Pantoea sp. ARC270. The sequence goes on along the minus strand of NZ_PUGA01000029.1, from coordinate 3,494 downwards.
CTACACCGATTATCATCTTCAGATGCACCAGCGTATTGCGAAGATGTTGCTGAAGTTTGAGTTGGTGCAGGGAATCAGCGAAGAGGCGCTGGTGGCTGAAGATCTGACCGGGCCATTTATGCCACACGGTCTGGGGCATCCGCTGGGCTTGCAGGTGCATGACGTTGCCGGGTTTATGCAGGATGAGCAGGGCACCCATCTCGCCGCGCCTGCGCAGTATCCTTACCTTCGCTGCACCCGCGTGCTGCAACCCGGCATGGTCTTAACCATCGAGCCGGGCTTCTATATTATCGACTCGTTACTGGCGCCGCTGCGTCAGGGCCGTTTCAGTCAGCACTTTAACTGGCAGGCGATTGATGCGCTTCGGCCTTATGGCGGCATTCGCATCGAAGATAACGTGGTGATCCATCCAAACCGCGTTGAAAACATGACCCGCGATCTGCATCTGGCCTGATGGACGCTTTTGATATTCCCGCGCTGGCTGTGAGCATCAGCGAGGAAACCATCAAAAAGAGTCGCTTTATTACGCTGCTGGCGCACACCGAGGGGACAGAGGCCGCGCGCGCCTTTGTCCAGCAGGTGAAAAGCGAGCATCCTGCTGCCCGGCATCACTGCTGGGCCTGGGTGGCGGGTGCGCCGGATGACTCTCAGCAGCTCGGTTTTTCGGATGATGGTGAGCCGTCGGGCACCGCCGGGAAACCGATGCTGGCGCAGCTGATGGGTGCCAGTATTGGCGAGGTGACCGCTGTGGTGGTGCGTTATTACGGCGGCATTATGCTGGGCACCGGTGGCCTGGTGAAGGCGTATGGCGGTGGCGTCCAGCAGGGACTGAAGCAGTTACCGCGGCAGCGCAAAGTACCGATGATGGTTTTCACGCTGCAATGCGACTATGCACAGCACAGCGATATCGAACGGCTGGTGCAGCGTTTTGAAGGTAAGGTGACCGACAGCCACTATCAGGATCGTATTGCGCTGACGCTGGCATTGCCTTATGGACAGATAGAGGGGTTCAAAAAAAATCTGTCAGACTTTAGCCGGGGCGCGTTGTCGCTGATCCCGCTCACACCATGATGTTCATCTCTCTTATTTAAAGGAACGGCTGAATGCACTTTCGCGCCATTACCCGCATCGTCGGTCTGCTGGTAATTCTTTTTTCAGTGACAATGATTCTGCCCGGCCTCGTCGCATTAATTTATCGCGACGGCGCGGGACGGGCGTTCAGCCAGACATTTATGATGGCGCTGGTGATCGGCTCGCTGCTGTGGTGGCCGAACCGTAAAAAGAAAACCGAACTCAAACCCCGCGAAGGGTTCCTGATCGTCGTTCTGTTCTGGACGGTGCTGGGCAGCGTAGGGGCCATGCCCTTTATCTTTGCGGAGCAGCCGCATCTTTCCGTCACGGATGCGTTCTTTGAATCTTTCTCGGGCCTGACAACCACCGGAGCCACCACGCTGGTGGGGCTGGACTCGCTGCCTAAGGCCATCCTCTTCTACCGGCAGATGCTGCAGTGGCTGGGCGGGATGGGGATCATCGTGTTAGCAGTAGCCATCCTGCCGATTCTGGGCGTCGGGGGCATGCAGCTCTATCGCGCTGAAATGCCGGGACCCCTGAAAGACAATAAAATGCGCCCGCGCATCGCCGAGACGGCCAAGACACTCTGGCTGATCTATGTTCTGCTGACCGTAGCCTGTGCGCTGGCACTCTGGCTGGCGGGCATGCCGGCGTTCGATGCTATCGGCCACAGCTTTTCGACCATCGCCATTGGCGGCTTCTCAACTCATGATGCCAGCATCGGCTACTTTAACAGCAGCACCATCAATACTATCGTGGCGGTGTTCCTGCTGATCTCCGGCTGTAACTATGGCCTGCACTTTTCCATGCTAAGCGGACGTAACCTGCGCGTGTACTGGCGGGACCCGGAGTTCCGCATGTTTATCGGCGTTCAGCTGACGCTGGTTCTGATCTGTACGGTGGTGCTCTGGTTCCACAATGTCTATGCCAGCGGCTGGCAGACCCTGAACCAGGCCTTTTTCCAGGTGGTGTCCATGGCGACGACGGCGGGTTTCACGACCGACAGTATCGCTCGCTGGCCGCTGTTCCTGCCGGTTCTGCTGTTGTGCTCAGCTTTCATTGGTGGCTGTGCCGGTTCGACCGGGGGTGGCCTGAAGGTGATCCGCATTCTGCTGTTGTGCAAACAGGGTAACCGCGAGCTTAAGCGTCTGGTTCACCCGAATGCGGTGTACACCATCAAGCTGGGCAATCGTGCGCTGCCGGAGCGTATCCTGGAAGCCGTCTGGGGATTCTTCTCGGCCTATGCGCTGGTGTTCCTGGTGAGCATGCTGGCGATCATCGCCACGGGCGTCGATGACTTCTCCGCTTTTGCTGCCGTTGCCGCCACGCTGAATAACCTCGGGCCGGGCTTAGGCGTCGTGGCAGACAACTTCACGTCTATGAATGATGTGGCGAAATGGATACTTATCTCTACCATGTTGTTCGGGCGTCTCGAGGTTTTCACCTTGCTGGTGCTGTTCACGCCTACTTTCTGGCGTGAATAATTAATAAGGATGCTGACATGAAAGCGCTGATTCTCTATTCCACCCGCGACGGGCAAACGCAGAAGATTGCTTCCGCTCTTGCGGAGACCATCCGGCAGCAGCAGCCGTGTGATGTGCTGAACATCCAGGATGCCGCTGTGCCTGACTGGACACAGTATGATCGCGTACTGATTGGCGCCTCGATCCGCTATGGCCATTTTCAGCCGGTCGTCGAGACCTTCGTTAAGCAACATCTCCCTGCGCTGCAGCAGCGTACCAGCGGTTTCTTTTCGGTAAACCTCACGGCACGCAAACCTGAGAAGCGTACTCCTGAAACGAATGCCTATACCCGGAAGTTCTTATTGCAGTCTCCATGGCAGCCTGACTGCTGTGCCGTATTTGCAGGGGCGCTCTATTATCCCCGCTATCGCTGGTTTGACCGCGTGATGATTCAGCTGATTATGCGTATGACCGGCGGTGAAACCGATGCAACGAAAGAAGTGGAATACACGGACTGGCAACAGGTGAGCCGTTTTGCCCATGAATTTGCACAGTTACCAGGCAAATCGTAGCGAAATAGCGCGATTTGGTGAAAATTACTTCGAACAGTAATCTTTTCGCAATAAACGCTTGTCAGCCCGCGCGAACTCCCTATAATGCGCCTCCATCGACACGGCACACCGGCAACGGGAAACGGGTTGAAGGTTCAGGAGACTGAGCCGCCGGAGAAAAACTTCTGAAAAAGAGGTTGACTCTGAAGGAGGAAAGCGTAATATACGCCACCTCGCGACAGGACGCTAACGCACTGTTCGCACTGCTCTTTAACAATTTATCAGACAATCTGTGTGGGCACTCGCAGGATTGATATCAGCGCCTTAGGGCGCACAAAAATATCAAAGCCTCACGAGTGAACACATAATGAAATTCATTATGACGTTTTACAGATGAGCACCGCTGAAC
>NZ_PUGA01000028.1:0-149025 GCF_003236725.1 Pantoea sp. ARC270 | reverse complement strand
GGAGTAAAGCGTCCGCCGCATGGACAAAAACGCCCGGAGCGTTTTTGAACAATGCGAAGCGTTGGCCCGCTTGCGGGCGAGCCTCAGGGATGAGGCGAGTCGTCCGGCGGCCGAGCCTGCAGGGATGTATTTACGGCGACTTTACGGAACGCCCGCCATTCCCGACTGAAAAGCACGGGCTTGTGTGCTAGTTGCACAAAAAGGCGTCGCTGTTGATGGCAGGTGAAAGGTAAGGAAAGGTATGCCTGATCGCAAAGGGTTCCCGCATCCATGCGGATCGGCCGCGCCATCCCTGGCGCGGACGCTTTGCTCTTCAGGCATACCCTTCCTTCCCGATTAGGCTTAATCATTGCTGTACGAAATCCGTGAGGGCATCGCGGGCAGTGAAATAAAGCGTCCGCCGAGCCTACAGGGATGTATTTACGGCGACTTTACGGAACGCCCGCCATTTCCGACTGAATAGCACCGTTTATTTAAAAGTGACGCAAAACTGATTTCTGCGTCACCCTTTTAATCACGCTGGTATCGCTGCTAATCATAACGAAAAGCAGCATAGCTTTATCCCAGGGTGATTAACGTTTTAACCGGTAGTACGCCTCGTTCCAGCGCAGCGCGTCTTTAAACGCAGGCAGGCGGGTGTGCTCATCAATCACCAGCACCTCGATATCGTTCATCTCGCCGTACAGATACATGTCGTCGAGCGTCAGTGCCTGGCTGAAGACCGTATGGTGTGCGCCACCCCCGAGAATCCACGCTTCAGATGCGGTCGCCAGGGAGGGCTGCGCTTTCCAGAGTGCACGGGCAACCGGCAATTTCGGCAGCGGTTTCGGCTGTTCAATCGCATCGACCACATTCACCAGCAGACGGAAACGGTCGCCCATATCGATTACGCTGGCATTAATCGCACGACCGGCCGGGGTGGAGAAGATCATCCTTGCCGGGTCAGCTTTATTACCAATGCCCAGGAACTGCACATCGATCAGCGGCTTCTCTTCAATGGCGATCGACGGACAGACCTCCAGCATATGCGAGCCGAGCACCAGGTCGTTGCCGGGTGAGAAGTGATAGGTGTAATCCTCCATAAATGAGGTGCCACCTTTGCGATCGCCTGCCAGCACCTTGAAAATACGCAGCAGCGCAGCGGTCTTCCAATCGCCTTCACCCGCAAAACCATACCCCTGACCCATCAAACGCTGCACCGCCAGACCCGGTAACTGGGTCATGCCATGCAGGGTCTGAAAGTTGGTGGTAAAAGCGTGGCAGCCTTCCGCTTCAAGGAACTGCTTCAGACCCAGCTCGATACGAGCCGCATCCAGCACGTTCTGACGCTTTTCACCACCGGCGGCGGCGACATCGGAAAAGCGGTAGAGGCTTTCGTACTCGTCGATCAGCGCATTCACATCGCCATCGCTGACGCCATTGATCACCTCAACCAGATCGCCCACGCCCCAGCCATTCACCGAATAACCGAACTGAATCTGTGCGGCGACCTTATCGCCTTCGGTTACGGCCACTTCACGCATGTTGTCGCCAAAACGCGCCACTTTCAGCTGCTGACTGGCCTGCTTCGCCAGGGCCGCACGCATCCAGTTGCCCAGACGCTGCTGGCTGGCGCTATCCTGCCAGTGTCCTGTCACCACGCTGTGCTGCAGACCCATGCGGGCACCGATAAAACCGAACTCACGACCGCCGTGCGCCGTCTGGTTCAGGTTCATAAAATCCATGTCCATGCTGTCCCACGGGATCTCCGCATTGAACTGGGTGTGAAATTGCAGCAGAGGCTTATTCAGCACGCTCAGGCCGCCAATCCACATTTTGGCCGGAGAGAACGTGTGCAGCCAGTTAATGATGCCGGCGCACTGCTGGTCATAGTTAGCGTCGCGACACAGGGACAGCGCTTCATCCGGTGATTTCACCAGCGGTTTCAGCTCAAGGCGCAGCGGTAACCCGGACTGATTCAGGCCCTCGACGACCTGACGCGCATGCTGTTCAACCTGGCGTAACGTCTCCGGCCCGTAGAGGTGCTGCGTGCCGATGACAAACCACACGCTGTAGCTGTTTGACTGTTCCATAAAACCACTCCTTTACTTTGCGCCTACCTAATAGGCTAATTTATTTGTCATTCTGAACCCGGGCAGTGCTCACACAGGCTGCTTCAGCAACCTGAACGCCCTGAAGTGCGGCCCTGAAGGGCGAGCACAGCGAGTAATCCTCACCTACTCCGTGTACGTTCCGGTTGTTCCGCGCTGTCCGTATCCAGACTGCCTGCAACAATTACGCCTGCTGAGCCAGGCTCGTAGCGGAAGCGGGGCGGGCGGCGTACTGCGGTTCAGCCGTCACGCACCATTGTTGATAGCGTTGATAGAGTTGTTGATAGCGGGCGACACGTGCCGGATCGGGTTGCAGCGTGACGGCGATCGGGCTGGCCATCACCTGCTGCGCCTCGGCAACGCTGGCGTGAACACCGGCAGCGACGGCGGCGAAAATGGCCGCACCCAGCGCACAGCACTCATCAGAGGCGACAATATCCAGTGGCCGGTTCATCACGTCACAGCAGGCCTGCATAATCGCCGGGGATTTGCGCGCGATGCCGCCCAGCGTCAGAATGCTCTCGACGGGGATCTGCTGCTGCTCGAAGCACTCCATAATGGCGCGCGCACCAAATGCTGTCGCCGCGACCAGACCGCCAAACAGCGCCGGGGCATCGGTACCCAGATTCAGATCGGTAATCACCCCTTTCAGCCGCTGATTGGCATTCGGCGTGCGGCGACCGTTGAACCAGTCCAGCACCACCGGCAGATGGTCGAGCTGCGGATTAGCAGCCCAGGCGTCGGTCAGATCTTTAATCAGACTCTTTTGCATCTCCGCCAGCTGAGGTTTCAGCTCAGGGTGACGCTCAGCCGCCTGTTGCAGCGGCCAGCCCAGTAACCGGCTGAACCAGGCGTAGATATCACCAAAGGCGGACTGACCCGCCTCCAGCCCAATCGCTCCCGGTATCACGCTGCCATCCACCTGACCACAGATGCCTTTAATATCGCGATCGCCGACCTTTTCGCTGTCAGCGATCAGGATGTCGCAGGTTGATGTGCCGATCACTTTCACCAGGGTGTAAGGTCTGGCACCGCCTCCGACCGCGCCCATATGGCAGTCAAACGCGCCACCGGAGAGCGTGACGGTCTGCGTCAGCCCCAGACGCTGCGCCCATTCCGGGCTGAGCGTGCCGACCGGCAGATCGGCGGTCCAGGTCTCAGTGAAGAGAGGCGAGTCCAGCTGTTGCGTTAACAGCGGATCCAGCGCGTTAAGGAAATCGACATCCGGCAGGCCGTTCCAGTCGCCATGCCACAGGGCTTTATGCCCGGCTGCGCAGCGGCCACGGCGCAGCCTGTCGGGCGCGGTCGTGCCGCTTAACAGGGCAGGCACCCAGTCGCACAGCTCCACCCAGGAAACCGCCGCGTCACGCACCGCCGCATCTTCCCGCGACACGTGCAGAATCTTTGCCCAGAACCATTCAGAGGAGTAGATGCCGCCGATATAGCGGCTGTAATCCGTGAAACGGCCGCTGTGACAGAGCTGATTGATCTCTTCCGCTTCTTCTATTGCAGTGTGATCTTTCCACAGCACAAACATCGCGTTGGGGTTGTCAGCGAACTCCGGGCGCAGCGCCAGTACATTGCCGTCGCGATCGATGGGCGCCGGGGTCGAACCGGTGCTGTCGACGCCAATGCCAACGACGGCGTTGCGCTGATCTTCGCTCAGGGCGTTCAGTACGCCGAGCAGTGCCTGCTCCATGGCGTCGATGTAATCCTGTGGATGGTGACGAAAACGATTGGTGTGCGGATCGCTGTACAGACCCTGCTGCCAGCGCGGGTAGCTGCACACCGCACTCTGCAGCTCGCTGCCGCTGTGACAATCGACGGCCAGCGCACGCACCGAATCACTACCAAAGTCCAGCCCAAGGGTGATGGCTCCAGCACGCATCGGAATCTCCTGTAGTTAGTTAACTCCTGTATCCTGGGTTCGGCGCGCCGGAACAGTTAGTCATGGCTGGCTGACAATATGCACTTTCCTGCCATCGGCAGTGATTTTGTGATCCATTGCAAAAGTTAAGCTCCGGTTAAATTTGCTGAATATATGGATCATTTTGTCGTGATTTTAAGATGTGATACCGCTCTACATTTTTCTCCGCCAATACCGCTAAAACTAGCCCAGCGTCTGGACAGGCTGACAACACATAGCAACCTAACGCACTGATTTATGGCTGTACCCTCAAAACAAGACCAACTGGTAGCGCTTACACCGATTCGTTATGAGCAGCGAAAAATAACCTGGTACCGGAGAGCATCATGCATAAATTCACTAAAGCATTCGCGGCCATCGGCCTGGCAGCGGTTATGTCACAATCCGCTATCGCCGAGACCATGAAGCTGGGTTTTTTAGTCAAGCAACCAGAAGAACCCTGGTTCCAGACGGAATGGAAATTTGCCGATAAAGCCGGCAAAGATCTCGGCTTCGATGTCATCAAAATTGCCGTCCCGGATGGTGAAAAAACCCTGAATGCTATCGACAGCCTTGCCGCAAACGGCGCGAAAGGCTTCGTTATCTGTACGCCCGATCCCAAGCTGGGCTCCGCCATCATGGCGAAAGCGCGGGGCTACGGCCTGAAAGTCATTGCCGTGGACGATCAGTTTGTGACCGCCAAAGGCAAACCGATGGATACCGTGCCGCTGGTGATGATGGCCGCCACCAAAATCGGCGAGCGTCAGGGGCAGGAGCTTTATAAAGAGATGCAGAAGCGCGGCTGGGATGTGAAAACCACCGGCGTGATGGCGATTACCGCCAACGAACTGGATACCGCACGCCGTCGTACCGGTGGATCGATGGACGCCATCAAAGCTGCGGGCTTCCCGGCTGCTCAGATCTATCAGGTTCCGACCAAATCCAACGACATCCCTGGCGCCTTTGACGCCGGTAACTCCCTGCTGGTGCAGCATCCTGAGGTCAAACACTGGCTGATTGTTGGCATGAACGACAACACCGTGCTGGGCGGCGTGCGCGCGACGGAAGGTCAGGGCTTTAAAGCGGCTGACGTCATCGGCATCGGTATTAACGGCGTGGATGCGGTCAGTGAACTGTCGAAAGACAAAGCGACCGGCTTCTACGGCTCGCTGCTGCCAAGCCCGGATATCCATGGTTATAAGAGCAGCCAGATGCTCTACAACTGGGTGAGCAAAGGCGAAGAGCCGGCGAAATTCACTGAGGTCACCGATGTGGTGCTGATCACCCGTGACAACTTCAAAACTGAACTGGCGAAAAAAGGACTGATGTAACCCTGAGCCTGCCAGGCGTTTCGCCGCCTGGCATCCTGCATAGCCTGCTTCACGTCGCCCGCCCGCACAGGCCGGCGACGTGCAAGAGTGAGGATAAACATGAACACTGATTCAGCTTTTCTGTCGTTTCATGGCATCAGTAAAACCTTTCCTGGCGTGAAAGCGCTGCAGGATATCTCCTTCGACTGCCGGGGCGGTGAAGTCCATGCGCTGATGGGCGAGAACGGCGCAGGCAAATCGACGCTGTTAAAAATACTCAGCGGCAGTTATCAGCCGAGCGGCGGTGAGATTCGGATCAAAGGCCAGCCGATGAACTTTCAGCGCACCACCGATGCGCTGGATGCGGGCGTGGCCATTATTTACCAGGAGCTCCATCTGGTGCCGGAAATGAGCGTGGCGGAGAACATCTATCTCGGTCAGATCCCGCACAAACATGGGCTGGTCAACCGCCGGCTGATGCGTTACGAAGCCGGCCTGCAACTGAAAAATCTCGGCATGGATATCGACCCCGATATGCCGCTGAAATATCTGTCGCTGGGACAGTGGCAGATGGTGGAGATTGCCAAAGCGCTGGCGCGCAACGCGCGTATTATCGCCTTTGATGAGCCGACCAGTTCACTGTCGGCGCGTGAAATCGACAACCTGTTCCGCGTCATCCGCCAGCTCCGCCAGGAGGGCCGGGTGGTGCTCTATGTGTCGCATCGCATGGAGGAAATTTTTGCCCTCAGCGACGCCATCACCGTCTTCAAAGATGGCCGGTATGTGCGCACCTTTACGGATATGGCCAATACCCATCACGACGATCTGGTGCAGGCGATGGTGGGCCGTAACCTCGGCGATATTTATGGCTATGCGCCACGGCCTGTGGGTGCGGTGCGGCTGGAGCTGGATCGCGTCGAAGCGAAGGGCGTGCGGACACCGATTTCACTGAAAGTCCATGCCGGGGAAATTGTCGGGCTGTTTGGTCTGGTCGGCGCGGGACGCAGCGAACTGCTGAAAGGCTTGTTTGGCGGCACCCGTCTGCGCGGGGGTCAGGTGATCCTGGATGGCAAACCGCTGCCGCTGCGCGAGCCGATCGACGCCATCCGTGCGGGGATCATGCTCTGTCCGGAAGATCGCAAAGCCGAAGGCATCATCCCAGTGCACTCGGTGCGTGACAACATCAACATCAGCGCCCGTCGCCACAACCTGACCGCCGGATGCCTGATTAAAAATGGCTGGGAAAGCAAAAACGCCGACAGCCATATCCGCTCACTCAACATTAAAACGCCCAGCGCCGATCAGCTGATCATGAACCTTTCCGGCGGGAACCAGCAGAAGGCGATCCTGGGGCGCTGGCTCTCCGAGGAGATGAAAGTGATCCTGCTCGATGAGCCGACGCGCGGTATCGATGTCGGCGCCAAGCATGAAATCTATAACCTGATTTATCAGCTGGCGAACCGGGGCATTGCGGTGCTGTTCGCCTCCAGTGACCTGCCGGAGGTGATGGGCCTGGCCGACCGGATTGTGGTGATGCGCGAAGGTGCTATCGCCGGTGAACTGCTGCACGACGACGCCACGGAGCAGCAGACGCTGAGCCTGGCCATGCCCAAAACCACTCAAGCGGCCGCCGTGGCCTGACAGGAGATCATCATGGCTTCATCCACGACCTCAAATACGCCGCAGCCTGCATCACGCGGCGGCCTGCAGTTAGGTCGCATCTGGGACAACTTCGGCATGCTGGTGGTATTTGCACTGCTGTTTATTGTCTGTGCGATCTTTGTGCCGAACTTCGGCTCGTTTATCAATATGAAAGGCCTGGGCCTGGCGATGTCGATGTCGGGCATGGTCGCCTGCGGCATGCTTTTCTGTCTGGCTTCCGGCGATTTTGATCTCTCGGTCGCCTCGGTGATCGCCTGTGCAGGTGTGGTTACCGCGGTGGTGATCAACATGACCGAAAGCCTGTGGATTGGCGTTGCCGCCGGTCTGGTGCTCGGCATGATCACCGGCTTTATCAACGGCTTTGTGATTGCCCGTCTTAAAATCAATGCGCTGATCACCACGCTGGCCACCATGCAGATCGTGCGCGGTCTGGCCTACATCTTCTCTGACGGCAAGGCGGTCGGCATTGAAGATGAGCGCTTCTTTGAACTGGGCTTTGCGAACTGGTTTGGCGTGCCGGCCCCGATCTGGCTGACCCTGGCCACGATGCTGATCTTCGGCTTCCTGCTCAACAAAACCACCTTTGGTCGCAACACCCTGGCGATCGGTGGCAATGAAGAGGCGGCGCGGCTGGCGGGTGTGCCGGTGGTGCGGACCCGCATCATTATCTTTGTTCTCTCCGGCCTGGTGTCGGCGGCGGCGGGCATCATCCTGGCGTCGCGTATGACCAGCGGCCAGCCCATGACCTCCATCGGCTATGAGCTGGTGGTGATCTCCGCCTGTGTTCTGGGTGGCGTATCGCTGAAGGGCGGCATCGGTAAAATCTCCTACGTGGTGGCGGGCGTCCTGATCCTCGGCACCGTTGAGAATGCGATGAATTTACTGAATATCTCGCCATTCTCACAGTATGTGGTGCGCGGTCTGATACTGTTAGCTGCGGTGATATTCGACCGTTACAAACAGAAAAAAGCCTGATTGCGCGAGCCGTTGGCCCGCAGACGCTGACGCCTCTGCGGGCTATCTGAACAATAACAGACTGAGTGAGGACGCTATGTATCACCGCGAATTACCGGCCGGGCAGCAAAACCCCCTGTTGCCCGGCTATTCATTCAATGCCTGGCTGGTGGCAGGGCTGACGCCCATCACCGCAGAAGGACCGCTCGACTTCTTTATCGATCGCCCGCACGGCATGAAAGGTTACATTCTGAATCTCACCATTAAAGGAAAAGGGCGGGTGTTTGATGGCGAGCGGGCCTTTGACTGCGAGCCCGGCGAAATGCTGCTGTTTCAGCCTAAGACCGCCCACTATTATGGTCGCGCACCGGACAGCCCGCAGTGGTTCCATCGCTGGGTTTACTTCCGTCCTCGCGCCTACTGGCACGACTGGCTGCGCTGGCAGGATGAGCAGGAGGGCGTCGGCCGCCTGCTGCTGCCGGAATCGCTGCGCGGTGAGTTCGACCGCCTGTTTGCCAGTATCGAACAGACACATAACTCCGGCCGCCGCTTTGCTGAAGAGCTGGCGATGAACCTGCTGGAACGGCTGCTGCTGCGTGCGGTAGAAGAAGATCCGCGCAGCCATCAGTTAATCCGCGATCCGCGCGTCATTGAAGCCTGCCAGTATGTCACCAACCATCTCGCCAGCGAGGTCAGGATAGAGGAGGTGGCGCGCCACGTCTGTCTGTCACCGTCGCGGCTGGCGCACCTGTTCCGCGAGCAGATGGGCGTTAACCTGCTGCGCTGGCGTGAAGATCAGCGGGTCATCCGTGCAAAACTGCTGCTGCAGACCACCCAGGAGCCAATCGCTTCGGTCGGCCGTGAAGTGGGCTACGACGACCAGCTTTACTTCTCCCGGGTATTCCGCAAGCGGGTCGGCGTCAGTCCCAGCGATTTCCGCCGCCGCAATCAGGATGCACACGACAGCCTGGCCGCCCAGACCGCCTGGCCGCTGGCCCGAAGTGCTATCTCTTAGTTTTTTCGGGGAATTCCGCCTTGTTCTCACCTGGTTAATGGTCTTAAATCAATCAGGTTAGCGACAACGAGGAACCAAAATGAGCGATAAATTACGTGTTGGTCTGATCGGCTACGGTTTTGCCAGTAAAACGTTTCACGCCCCGCTGATCGCGGGAACGCCGGACGTTGAGCTGGCCGCCATCTCCAGTAGCGACGCCAGCAAAGTCCACGCCGACTGGCCCGCCGTTCAGGTCGTGTCCGATCCTCAGGCACTGCTGGACGACCCGACCCTGCAGTTAATTGTGATTCCTACCCCGAACGACACGCATTTTCCACTGGCGAAAGCGGCGCTGAATGCCGGTAAGCATGTCGTCGTGGATAAGCCCTTTACCGTGACGTTGTCACAGGCGCGCGAGCTGGATGCGCTGGCGAAAGCCAAAGGGCTGCTGCTCTCCGTGTTCCACAACCGCCGCTGGGACAGCGACTTTCTGACGCTGAAATCCCTGCTGGAGGCAGGCACGCTGGGCGAGGTGCGCTACTTCGAGTCGCATTTTGACCGCTTCCGTCTGGAAGTGCGCAACCGCTGGCGCGAAATGAAAGGCGCAGGCAGCGGCATCTGGTATGACCTGGGGCCGCACCTGCTGGATCAGGCGCTGCAGCTGTTTGGTCCGCCGGTCGCCATCAACGTTGACCTGGCAGAGATGCGTCCGGGCGCGCAGACCACAGACTACTTCCACGCCACGCTGACCTATCCGCAGCGTCGGGTGGTGTTACACGCCAGCATGCTGGTGGCAGCGGAATCCGCCCGCTATACCGTTCACGGCACGCAAGGCAGTTACATCAAATATGGTCTGGACCCGCAGGAAGATCGTCTGAAGTCGGGGAACTTCCCGCCACAGGAGGATTGGGGTTATGACATGCGCGATGGCACCCTGACGCTGGTCGAGGGCGATGCTCTGACGGAAACCACCCAGCTGACTCAGCCGGGAAATTATCCGGCCTATTATGCGGGCATCCGGGATGCGATCGCCGGACGCGGAAACAATCCGGTCACCGCGGAAGAGGCGATTCAGGTGATGGAGTTGATCGAACTGGGTCTGCAATCCGCCGAGAAGCGCCAGACGATGTCGCTGAAGCGCGTCTGATCCGCAGCGTGTGACGCAGCACTGAAAACGGGCCGGATTTCCGGCCCGTTTTTTATGGCTTACAGGCAGATTACTGCACGCGGGCGCGGATAGCCGCTTTCTCTGCTTCGCTGAGGAACGCAATCGTCAGACCGTTTTCCTGCGCCTGACGGATCTGTGCGGCGCTCAGTCCCGCTGCCGGGGCGGCATGATGATACTCGTGGGCGAGCTCGATCCCCTGAACCGCCGGGTCATCGGTGTTGATGGTCGCCAGAATGCCATGCTCCAGGAACGTCTTCAGCGGATGCTGTGCCAGTGACGACACGGTGCTGGTCTGAATATTGGAGGTCAGGCAGGATTCAATGCCGATATGATGCTCCGCGAGGAAATCCATCAGCGCACGATCTTCAATGGCTTTCACGCCGTGGCCGATACGCTCCGCGCCCAGCTCCCGAATCGCCTGCCAGATGCTCTCCGGGCCGGCCGCTTCACCGGCATGCACCGTGACGCGGAAACCGGCGTCGCGCGCCTGATTAAAGTGGCTCAGAAACTCACTGCCCGGGAAGCCCAGCTCATCACCCGCCAGATCGACCGCCGTGATGTGATCGCGATGGGCCAGCAGACCATCCAGTTCACTCAGGCAGGCCTCTTCGCCAAAAGTGCGGCTCATGATGCCAATCAGGCGCACATCAACATCATGTTGCTGACGGCCTGCACGCACGCCGTCGATCACCGCTTCAACCACGCCGGCAATCGGCAGATTGTGGGTCATCGCCATATAGCCTGGCGAGAAGCGCAGTTCCGCATAATGAATGCCCGCACGGGCCGCATCTTCCACATTCTCCTGCGCAATCCGGCGGCAGGCATCCAGGTCGCCCAGCACTTTCACGCCCCAGTCGAGCTTTTGCAGAAAGCTCACCAGATCGGGTTCATTCTCGCCAACCTGCACATGCGGGCGCAGGGTCTCCAGCGTTGAGGCGGGCAGGGCAAGGTTAAACTGGCGGCCTAAATCGAGAATGGTTTGTGCACGAATGTTGCCATCAAGGTGGCGATGAATGTCAGTCAGAGGAATTTTAGAATCGATCATGGCGCACTCGCTGAGTTGTCGGTGAAGTGCAGAGCATTATAAAAATATCTTGCGCAACCACGCCAGTTATTTGCGCAACAGCGGCGCCGGATGCTGCTTAATTACGCACTACCGGCGTTAAACGAGGGGGCCGGGGCCTTCAGGCATAAAAAAGGCGACCCGAAGGTCGCCTTAAAGGGGCTCAGAAAATTACTGGGGCATCCCTTCGCTGGTTGGCATGCCCAGCATATAGCGGGAGAGGAACTGTTCCAGCGTCATCTTATCGCCGTTCATGTTCACCTGGCCGTTAGCGTACTGCAGGCTGGTCACGATATTGTTATCCTGCTGCTGAGTAAGACGGAACATCTGCCCCATGGCTGCCAGACCTTTCACCTGCTGATCGGCCAGCTTCTGCGCGTCATCCGCCTGATAACCTTCGGCCAGACCCACTTTATGCATGGTTTCAGTCGCCATGGGCATATTGATGGTCAGCTTGCTGTCCAGGGTTTTCAGCACCCGATCCACCATCGCGCTGAGACTCTGCGCTTCGCCGGTCACGGTCGACGGATCGTTGAAATTCGCCGTCAGGTTAAAGGTGCTCTCGCCTTTATCATTTTTCCAGCTCAGTGGCGCGATGCTGACAGAAGGCGAGCCCTTCAGCAGCAGGGGCAGATTGCTCATCAGAATCTGATGGACGCCCGCCTGATAACGCATCGGGTCCTCGGTAATCCCCGGCTGATTCAGCAACGTCTGCATCTGCGCATTGTAACGATCGGAGAAGGCTTTCACCGCCTGCGCATCAAACTGTGACAGCTTCATCTTCAGCGCCGCCTGACCAAAGTCCTGCTTCTGGAGCTGCACGCTTTCCACTTTATAATCGATATTGCCGCCAATCTTGCCGTTGCTGTTATCGAAAGAGGAGCTGCCTTTCATCCTGTGAAGCGTCAGAGCGTCCTGACCGTTGATGCTGGCATTGACCTTCTCAATATCCACCGCCTGGTCACCAATCCGTACGCCTTCCGGGCTGAGGTGCGTATTCCCGCTCAGTTTCAGTCCATTGACGGTAAACAGAACCGGCTGGCCCATCTCATTTTTCGTGGTCAGTGCCAGGCTATCGACGTCACTGTCCAGCGAGACTTTATCGCCTTTGTTGTCCGCGCTGACATTAAAGGTTCCGCCATTGGTCGCCAGACGCTCACCGGTTTGTGCATTCTGATAATCCACGGGCAGTATGCGCAGCGCCGTATCGGTGGCACCGCTGTAGCCAATGCGGGTGTCTGCATTGATCAGCGACTTATTGCCGGTCAGCTCAAACAGCTTCTTCACCGCATCGGTGTTAGCCAGTTCGGTATGCACCGACGCCATGCTCGGGATCAGATTGAAGTGCTTAAGCTGAGCGAACGGGAAGGGGCCATGGTCGATGGTTTCATTCAGGATAACGCTCTGACCCGGCTTCAGCAGGGGATTATCTTCCGTCTGCGAGTCAGCCTGCACCACCAGGTTTACTTTGCTGCTGAACACGCCGCGCTGGTAATCCTGATAGCTGATCTTCAGTCGGCTGTTTGGGGCATAAGCATTCAGCTGAGCATTGGCATTCTGTACCAGCTCATCCCTGTGACTTTCGATTTGCTTGCCGGTGAACCATGCCGCGCCTGTCCAGATCACGCCCAGTGCGATGATGACACCTACGGCAACATTGGTCTTTTTCATTGCTGATTCGTCCTTATCCTTGAGTCCGCTTATGCCGCAGGTTAACCCCGACGACCGAAGAAAAACGCCCGCAGGCGTTTAGCGCTAATAGATTGAAATAATAGCAGTTAACCGCGATGCCGTCAGCCGCTTCACCCTAACTCGTTAAATACCCGTGCCAGCCGGCCCGTTCCGGCGACCGTAACCGACGATTCGCTGGCCGCAATAAAGCATGATTCGCCCGGCTTCAGGGTCAGCTGCTGCGCCTCGCTGACGATCACGGCCTGACCTTCAATACAGAACAGCACCGCGGCGCTCTGCTGCGCCAGCGGCTGCGGTTCTGCATTCAGGGTATGAATGGCAAAGGCAAAATCTTCTACCGGGATTGGGAAGCACAGCGCGTTGCCCTGCTGGACCGGCTGGGTCAGTAGCGCGCTGGCAGGCTTCTCCTCAAATTTCAGGTTCGCCATCAGCTCAGCAATATCGATATATTTCGGGGTCAACCCGGCGCGTAATACGTTATCCGAGTTCGCCATCACCTCCAGCGCCACGCCGTTAAGATAGGCATGCGGAGTTTCGGCATAGAGGAACATCGCTTCGCCCGGCTGCAGGGTAATCACATTCAGCAGCAGCGGGGAAAACAGTCCGCTGTCGTCCGGGTATTCCGCCGCGATAACGCGGATGGTCTGCCAGGGCTCACCCTGTTGAGCGTCAAGTGTGGATTTCAGCACGCCCAGCGCCAGCGATTTGGCGTCCCCCTCCAGTGAGAGCAGCGTCCGGAAGAGAGTGGCCAGCGTCTCCCTGTCGGGATGCTGCAGGAAGTGGGCAATCTGCGGATGTGCGCCCGCCACCGGCTCCAGCAGGGAAACCATCTCCGTCATCGGACGAAAACCGTTCATCGCCTGAAACGGGGTCAGCGCATAGACCAGCTCCGGCTTATGGTTAGCATCTTTGTAATTGCGCTCAGCGGCCGTCAGTGGAATACCCGCCGCGTTCTCACGGGCAAAACCCGCTTCCGCGGCGTGTTTGCTGGGATGAACCTGAATGGAGAGCGGCAGGTCGGCGCACAGCACCTTGAACAGGAAGGGTAACTCACCAAAACGCTGTGCCACCGCCTCGCCCAGCATGGCGTCAGGCGCAGCATCAATCACGTCGCGCAGCGAACGTTCGCGGCCCTGATCCATAACGGCAGAGGGGCTTTTCGGGTGTGCACCCATCCAGAGTTCCGCCATCGGCAGACCCTCCGGATTCGCGATACCGTAGAGTGTCGTCAGCGCCGTTTTACTGCCCCACGCGTAATTCTGCAGCGAGTTGTTCATTTTTTGCATCGTTTAACCCTTTCTTACGCGAAATGATTGCCGGTATTAAAGCAGAAACCGCCGGTAAAAATACATATCCAGCGCAAAAGGACGCTAAGCTCTGATAATGTTAAATTATTGTGTATTACTATCCTGAACGCCCTGGTGCCAGACGCGAAGCGCGGCCGGGCGGTCAATTTTAAAACCAAAGCTAAGGAGACGTATTCATGGCAGCCAACCGCATTGAGAAAGATTCAATGGGTCCCATCGACGTACCGGCAGACAAACTGTGGGGCGCGCAGACGCAGCGCTCGCTGGAACACTTTCGCATTTCAACAGAAAAGATGCCGACGGCACTGGTTCATGCTCTGGCGCTGACCAAGCGCGCCGCGGCAAGCGTTAACCGGGATCTGGGGCTGCTGCCTGCTGACCGCGCAGACGCGATTGTCAGCGCGGCAGATGAGGTGCTGGCTGACAAACATGGTGATGAGTTCCCGCTGGCAATCTGGCAGACCGGGTCCGGCACCCAGACCAATATGAACATGAATGAAGTGCTGGCGAACCGCGCCAGTGAGATCCTCGGCGGGGAGCGGGGGATGTCGCGCCTGGTCCATCCCAATGATGATGTGAACAAGAGCCAGAGCTCCAACGACGTTTTCCCGACCGCCATGCACGTTGCCGCCGTGATCGCCCTGCGCGAACAGCTGATCCCACAGATCCACGTGCTGAAAGCTACCCTGAGCCAGAAGTCCGACGCCTTCAAAGATATCGTTAAGATTGGCCGTACCCATCTGCAGGATGCCACGCCGCTGACCCTGGGGCAGGAGATCTCTGGCTGGGTGGCGATGCTGGAGCACAACCTGAAGCATATCGAGCAGAGCATTCCGCACGTGGCAGAACTGGCGCTGGGCGGAACCGCCGTCGGCACCGGCCTCAACACGCACCCGGAATATGCGGTGCGCGTGGCGAAGGCGCTGGCCGAACTGACGCAGCAGCCGTTTGTTACGGCCCCTAACAAGTTTGAGGCACTGGCCACCTGTGATGCGCTGGTGCATGCGCACGGCGCGCTGAAAGGTCTGGCCGCGTCCCTGATGAAAATCGCCAACGACGTTCGCTGGCTCTCGTCCGGCCCGCGCTGCGGCATCGGGGAAATTGCCATTCCGGAAAATGAACCTGGCAGCTCAATCATGCCGGGCAAAGTGAACCCGACGCAGTGTGAAGCGATGACCATGCTCTGCTGTCAGGTGATGGGGAATGACGTCGCGATCAACATGGGCGGCGCATCCGGTAACTTCGAGCTGAACGTTTTCCGTCCAATGGTTATCCATAACTTCCTGCAGTCGATTCGCCTGCTGGCGGATGGCATGGACAGCTTCAACCATCACTGTGCGATCGGCATTGAACCGGTGCGCGAGCGAATCGATCAGCTGCTCAACGAGTCACTGATGCTGGTGACCGCGCTCAATACCCATATCGGGTATGACAAAGCGGCCGAAATTGCCAAAAAGGCGCATAAAGAGGGGCTGACCCTGAAAGGCTCAGCGCTGAAGCTCGGCTATCTCACCGAAGAGGAGTTTGACGCCTGGGTGCGGCCGGAAGAGATGGTTGGCAGCATGAAGTCGTAACGTGATGCGCGATGAGGCCGGTTCGTTCCGGCCTCTCTGTTAAACCGGGCAGTCAACCCAGAGGTGCAGCCGGGGGATCAGCAGATTGAGCGGCTCAGCGGCCGGTTTATGACGATAGGTAATGTTATCGGCGTCATAGTTGAGCAACTCGCCCAGTACCGGAACCTGACTGCGATCGCGGCAGATCACCAGAATCGGTGACGGGCAGGCCAGCTGAGTCTGCTTTTTCTCCTCTGCGCGCCAGACGCGCGCCACCGGCTGGACTTTAACCGGACGCTTAATCTTCAGGCGGGCTGATGCGGGCAGGGCGCGCACGCTGGCCAGCTCCTCCTGCACTTTCTCCGCCCACTGTTCGCGCGACCACGGGGCCTGCGCGCGTCCCGCCTTGAGGCTTTTTTCCAGCTGGGCAATGACCTCTTCGCGCTTAAGATTTTTGATGATGTGTTTGTTTGCCCAGCCAAACCGCAGACTGTCCGGGGCGCTGAGCAGGGTGATGGTGCGATAGGCATTCAGGGTAATCAGCCCGCGCAGATGCTGGTGAACGAACTCGAATCGCGCTTCACTCGGCAGGCCGGACTCCACCGTAATCAGCTGCTCCAGCCGGGCTTTCAGCTGGTTAATGAGATCGACCAGCGCGCCGATCTCCGCTTCCCGTTCTGCATCGCACTCAATGCAGAGGGCACCGGGCAGACGCACGGCGGCCTTGGTACTCAGTTGCTCTGACTGATGCTGCATAAAGAGGCGGCAGTAGTGGTCGAGCGCCATCTTCCGCGCGCTGTCGCCCAGATGCTGCTCAACGGCAATGCGGGTTATCGCGTCATGCTCGCGACCTTTCACCACCGGCGGCAGGCTGAAAACGCGGGCGATCAGCAGCGGCTGCGCTTCAATCTGCTCCCGCAGTTCACCCAGCGCCTGCTCCAGGTCGTTAACACATTGATGCATATCAGCCACTAAGTCGTAGCGCGTCATGATGAGCCTCCATAGTTACAACGTCCACAATGTGGCAGAAGCCTGCGGCAGTTGCAAGTGCCTTATAGTTACAACATACTATAAATCTGTTATGCAAAAAAGTGCGGGCTGCCGGTCATCAGGTCAGAAGTGCGTGATGCATGCAGGCTGCCTGCGGAACATGCTATAAAACGGTTTGCCTGCTAACGAAGAGAGTCGATGTGAATCAGAACATTAAACCGGGCATCGCCGCCATTTTTACCCTGGGCTGTGTACAGATACTTTCCTGGGGAGGCTCGTTCTACCTGATGGCGGTGATGGCAAATCCCATCGCGGCTGAGACAGGCTGGTCCCAGCAGTGGATTTACGGTGCGCTGTCGCTCGGGATTCTGGTGTCGGGCCTGCTGTCACCGCTGGCAGGCAGAATCATAGCCCGTACCGGTGGCCGTCTCCTGCTGGCACTCAATGGGCTGGTGATGGCGGTGGGGCTGGTCATCATGGCGCTCAGCCACGCGTTGCCACTGTTTCTGTTTGCCTGGGTCATTATCGGCGTGGGTATGGCGATGGGCCTGTATGATGCACTGTTTGCCACGCTGGGCACCTGCTATGGCGGTCAGGCTCGGGCTGCCATCACCGGGATCACGCTGATTTCCGGTTTCTGCACCACGCTGGCCTGGCCGGGAACGGCTCTGCTTATCCACGGTTTTGGCTGGCGGGAGGCCTCGCTGATCATTGCTGCGCTGATGGTGGCGTGCGTGCTGCCTGCTTATCTGTTTGCCTTGCCTGCCGGTCATCTCACCCGGTCATTAAAAAAGCGTCCGGCGCAGCCAGCTACGGCAGAGATCGCGCCAGCGCTGTTCTGGCTGCTCTGCGCCATTTTTACTCTGGCTTCAGTGATCATGACCGCCGTTTCAGTGCAGCTTATTACGCTGTTGCAGGCGAGTGGTCACACGCTGGCTTCGGCGCTGGCGATTAGCGCCGTGATCGGCCCGTGTCAGGTGGGCTCCCGTATTGTCGATGTCGCTTTTAAACGCAGCCATCCTATCCGTACCGCCTTTTTTTCTGTCGGGCTGGTGGCGCTGGGCCTGCTGTTGCTGGCATTAATGCCGCAGATGGCGCTGCTGAGTATGGTGCTTTATGGCGCAGGAAATGGCTTACGTGCCATCGTGCGTGGAACTTTACCGCTGGCGATGGTCAAACCAGAGTCTTACGCCATCGTGATGGGTAAGATGGCGCGCCCGGCATTGATGGGGCAGGCACTGACGCCGCTGATTGGCGGATATGTCTTTGAAAGCATGGGCGCAACGGCGACGCTGTGGTTGCTTTGCGGCCTGGCAATCTTTAACGTGGTACTGGTGATAGCGCTGAAGCAGCAATTACCGGCGGCATCGACCCGTTCTGCGTGAAGGCGTGCGGCTCCAGATTCTGCCGGAACAGGGCAGTAAACAGGCTAAGCAGCTTGTGCTATCGGGCCTCTGCCTTTGGTGAATACGTGCCTTGTGACTGCCGGTTTGCTTCAAAAAAGCAACAGTGTTTGTTATATTTATTGCTCATTGATTGTTCATTTATGCGGCAATAAAACAAGAAGATGCACCGCAACTCAGGATAAATAAATGCTTGATTACCGCTTCCCGACAGCTTTGCAAATGGTTCTGAGCGTAGCGATGGCGGAGCAAATGGGAAAACGCTCTACCAGCGCGATTCTGGCCTACGGGCTGGAAGCGAATCCCAGTTTCATACGAAAATTGATGGTCCCGCTGACCCGTGATGGCATTATTGTCTCCACGCTGGGCCGTACCGGCTCGATTCATCTGGGCCGTCCGGCTGCAGAGATTACCCTCAAGGATATCTATGTCTCCGTCATTGAGGATAAAAAAATCTGGGCTGCGCGTCCCGACGTTGCTCCGCGCTGTCTGGTCAGTGCTAACCTCTGCTGGTACTTTAAATCGATAGCCGATGAAGCCGAGCAGGCGTCACTGGATGTGCTGGCAAAACGCACCGTCGCCGATGCGCTGAATGAGTTGAAAAAGCGCGATACCAGTAACTGCACCGCCGTACCGGAACCTGAACCCGAAGAGATTGACGATCTCTGCAAAAAAAGCCGCTGATGAGCGGCTTTTTTTATGCCAGTAAATAGTGATGCCTGCCTCAAAAATACTTAAAGCTGATAGCTCTCTGCCTGACACCGTTCTTCACGATCAATAATTTAAGGTTATGAAAATTATAAAATATTATTTTTACCCGTCATCCGAAATCATTTATGAAAAGTTTCATGTCAATATGTTTTCTGACTTTGGTTGGATCTGAAACCTGAAAGATCGATACAATCTGGCTGTGTATCTAATGGTCAAATGAGGTTTCATTATGGATGATGGCATAAAAATCATGATGTCCCCGGTTCAGCTCACCGCTGTTATTTCGGATAAAACGGTAACTGAAGGAGAAACGCTCAGTAACCGATTGTATGGTGGGCTGAATCTTGCATTAGGAACGCTGGAATTAACCGGAGCAACCGCGCTGTGTATCGCGCCAGATCCATCTGGATTGACAAAAGCGGCATGTGTTGTTGTTGGTGCACACAGCCTTGATAGTATTAATGCGGCTGCTAATCAGATACTGACTGGCAGAAATACGCGTACAGCAACTTTCCAGGTTGCATCAGCGACGGCTCAAAAGCTTGGCGCTGATGATAAGACTGCAATGAATATAGGTTTAACTGTAGATATTTCTGTACCTATGGCGTTTGCGTTTGCTGCCGGCGCAGCACGCGTCGCCTCTGTCCGATTCGGTAAGTTAAAGCTGGCGGAGCATGAAGCCGTCAGAGGTATTAAGGCTGGCGGACATACTATCGCTAAGCATGTAAACATTCCTGAAGCAGATTTACTCGCACGTCTTGCACGAAGTCCAAAGACACCTCTTGCGAGCTCGTTTGTTAATATAGAGCAAGCAGAACGATTCATCAGCGCTGGCTTGAAAGCGAACCGCTGGAAGATCATGTATTGGGCTGCAGCCAAAAGCGAAAGCATAATGGAATTAACCTGGCAGGCCCGGACCGTAGTCGGTTATGGTTTCAGGCAGAGTAGTACAACCCGTCTGGAAGCTTATGCTGTCAGGATTGTTTTGCACCGTAAAATGTTTAACGGCAAACCCTATTATCTTCTGACTGCATATCCGTCCTTTTGAGGCTATCAATGAATACAAGCTATAAAAATATTGGAACCCTCATTCGGGTGTTTTTTGGTCAGGATTATGATTTGTTTGGGGAAACGGTCGAAGAAGTGCTGGACAGTTATTTAGAAACTGAGAACCCAAAAACAGCGGAAAAAGTATGTCTGGAGGCAGAGTATTTGCTGTCGCTGAATGAACAATCACTTACTGAGACTTTTGAATCCATCAGCCAGGGAGAGTTCAATCCTGAACCCTGGGGAGAAACCGAACGAAGCTTCCTGGAAAAGATAAAAAATTATCTGAGTGCAAGACTTCAACGTTAAAGGTAAACGGCGTTTCATGACGTTAACCGGAGCTTTTGCCTGGTATCAGGGCAGCGTTGATTCGTGTGGCAGTGCTGCACTGGTCTGTGAATGACGGACAAAAAAAGGGGCGATCATCCGATCGCCCCTTTTAACGTTGAGGGTTTACGCCGTCACGGTTTCGGCATCTCCTGACCGGCGCGTCACCAGCTTACGCAGTGCGACGTAGAACACCGGCGTCAGGAACAGGCCGAACAGCGTCACGCCGAGCATCCCGGAGAAGACGGTAATACCGGTCACGCCGCGCACCTCTGCGCCCGCGCCTTCACCCAGAATCAGCGGCACCGTACCGGCGATAAAGGCGATGGAGGTCATCACAATCGGACGCAGACGCAGACGACAGGCTTCCAGCGCCGCCTCTACAATGCCTTTGCCCTGAATCTCCAGCTCGCGCGCAAACTCGACAATCAGTATCGCGTTCTTACAGGCCAGCCCCATCAGCACCACCAGTCCGACCTGAACAAACACGTTATTATCTCCACCGGTCAGCCAGACGCCAAACAGAGCAGAGAGCAGGGTCATCGGCACAATCAGAATCACCGCCAGCGGCAGCGTCCAGCTCTCATACAGCGCGGCCAGCACCAGGAAGGCCAGCAGTACCGCCATCGGGAAGACAATCAGTGCGGTATTGCCCTGCGTTGACTGCTGATAACTCAGGTCGGTCCACTCGATGTTCATGCCGTTAGGTAACAGCTGACCGGACATCGTTTCCAGCTGACGCATCGCCTGCGCTGAAGAGAGCACGCGCGGATCGGCATCGCCAATCAGATCGGCCGCCGGGTAGCCGTTGTAGCGGATCACCGGATCGGGGCCGTAGGTGGTGGTGATGTTGACCATGCTGCCAATCGGCACCATCTCTCCGCGGTCGTTGCGGGTGCGCAGGTTAGCGATATCCTCGACGCTGTCGCGGAATTCGCCGTCGGCCTGCGCCATCACCCGCCAGGTGCGACCAAAGCGGTTAAAGTCATTCACGTAGGAGGAGCCGAGATAGGTCTGCAGCGTGCTGAACAGCGCCGTCAGTGACACCCCCTGCGCTTTGGCTTTATCCCGATCCACCTGCACATCCAGCTGTGGCACATTGGCCTGATAGGAGGAGATAGGGAAGTGCATCCCCGGCGTCTGCATGATGCTGCCCGACAGCGTATTAATCGCCGTCTGCAACGCACCGTAACCCAGACCCGCGCGGTCCTGCACATAGAGCGAATAGCCTGAGCCCTGACCCAGCCCCAGAATCGGCGGTGGCATAATCGAGAAGCCAAAGCCCTGCTGGATTTGGGCAATCTTCGCATTGATCTCCGCGTTAATCTCCGCCGCGGTGTGCTTACGCTCGCTGAACGGTTTCAGGCCGAAGAACACCGTGCCGCTGTTAGGCGTATTGGTGAACTGCAGGGCATTCAGGCCGGGGAACGCCACCGCATAGGCGACGCCTTCGGTCTGCATCCCGATTTCGCTCATCTTACGGATCACTTCATCGGTGCGCGCCAGCGAGGAGCCCTCCGGCATCTTCACGCCACCAATCAGGTAGAGCTTATCCTGAGTCGGAATAAAGCCGCCCGGCACGGTGTGGAACATAAATCCGGCACCGGCCAGCAGCAGCAGGTAAACCGCGAACACCGCGCCACGCCGACGCAGCGTCCGGCCAACCAGCGACTCATAGCCATGTGCGCTGCGCTGGAAGAAGCGGTTGAAGGGCCGGAACAGCCAGCCAAACAGCGCATCAATAATCCGCGTCAGCCGGTCTTTCGGCGCGTGGTGATCTTTCAGCAGCATCGCCGCCAGCGCCGGAGAGAGCGTCAGGGAGTTAATGGCGGAGATGACCGTGGAGATCGCGATGGTGGTAGCGAACTGCTTATAGAACTGCCCGGTCACGCCGGAGAGGAACGCCATCGGCACAAATACGGCACAGAGCACCAGCGCAATGGCGATAATCGGGCCGGAGACCTCACGCATCGCCTGATGGGCTGCCGCGCGCGGCGACAGGCCCATCTCGATGTTACGCTCAACGTTCTCCACCACCACAATGGCGTCATCCACCACGATCCCGATCGCCAGCACCAGCCCGAACAGGCTCAGGGTATTGAGCGAGAAGCCGAGCAGATAGAGTACACTGAATGTTCCGACCACCGACACCGGCACCGCCAGCAGGGGAATGATGGAGGCGCGCCAGGTCTGCAGGAACAGAATGACGACCAGCACCACCAGGATCACCGCTTCCAGCAGGGTCTGCACCACCGCTTTGATCGAGTCACGAACAAACACCGTCGGATCGTAAGGAGCCGCCCATTTCACATCATTGGGGAAACGGGTTGCCAGCTCATCCATTTTGGCGCGCACCGCATTGGAGAGATCGATGGCGTTGGCACCCGGAGCCTGGAAGATACCGATACCGACCGCATCTTTGTTGTTCAGCTGTGAGCGCAGGGCGTAACTGCCGGACCCCATCTCAATACGCGCCACATCACGCAGGCGCACCAGCGAACCATCTTCTGAGGTTTTCAGGATAATGTCGCCAAACTGCTGTTCGCTCTCCAGCCGTCCCTGCGTGTTGATCGACAGCAGAAAATCGCTCTGCTTTTTCAGCGGCTCGGCGCCGAGCTGACCGGCAGAAACCTGCACGTTCTGCTCCTGCATCGCGGTCACTACGTCTGAGGCGGTTAAGCCACGCGCCGCCACCTTGTTCGGGTCCAGCCAGACGCGCATCGCATATTCGCCCGCGCCAAAAATCTGGATCTGACCGACGCCCGGCAGACGCGCCAGCTCATCTTTCACCTTCAGGGTGGCGTAGTTACGCAGGTAGAGTGAATCGTAGGTATTGTTGGGTGAGAACATGTGGACGACCAGCGTCAGGGTCGGCGACATCTTCTGGGTGGTAACACCCAGACGACGCACATCTTCCGGCAGACGCGCTTCAGCCTGCGCGACGCGGTTCTGCACCTGGACCTGCGCCTGATCGGGATCGGTGCCGGGACGGAAGGTGACGGTCGTCACCAGCACGCCGTCAGAACCGGCCACAGATTTCATGTACATCATGTTTTCGACGCCGTTGATCGCCTCTTCCAGCGGCGTCGCCACGGAATCTGCAATCACTTTCGGGTTAGCGCCGGGATACTCGGCGCGCACCTGCACGCTGGGTGGCACCACGTCGGGATATTCGCTGATCGGCAGCAGCGGGATAGCAATCACCCCGGTCACGAAGATCAGGATTGACAGCACCGCCGCAAAAATAGGCCGGTCGATAAAAAAGCGGGAAAAGTCCATAGCGGCCTCGAATTAGTGAGCGGCTGCCGCACGCATGGCGACCTGCTGAGCAGTGACCGGCATGCCGGGCATAAAAACTTTCTGCAGTCCGGCGACGATCACCCGGTCGCCCGATTGCAGACCCGATTTGACGATGCGCAGACCTTCCACCATCGCGCCGGGCTGAATATCGCGCCGCTGAGCTTTGCCTTCCCCATCCACCACGTAGACATATTTGCGATCCTGGTCGGTCAGCACCGCCTTATCATCGATCAGCATCGCCTCGAACTGCGCGCTGCCTGGCAGACGCACGCGGGCAAACAGACCGGGCGTAAACTGACGCGCCTGATTGTCGAGCAGGGCGCGCATACGAATGGTGCCGGTGCTGGCGGTCAGCTGGTTATCCAGAAAATCGACCTTGCCCTGATGCGGGAAACCCTGATCGCCGACCAGCGCAATCTCAACCGGCAGCGCATGACGCTGCTGGCCCTGACGCGCCATCGCCTGATAGTGCAGAAAGGTGTTTTCATCCACGTCGAAATAGACATACATCTGCTGCTGCGATACCAGCGTGGTCAACACACTGGCGCTGTCACCGGCGGTCACCAGGTTGCCGGGGGTGATCATGGCGCGGCTGGCGCGACCGTCAATCGGCGCAGTGACGCGGGTAAAGTCCAGGTTCAGCTGCGCCATATCGACGGCGGCTTCGGCGGCCAGTACATCCGCCTGCGCCTGACTGGCGGCAGCGCGACGCTGTTCCCACACCTCACGCGAAATCGCCTGGGTGCCAATCAGCTTCTCGCTGCGACCCGATTCACTGCGCGCCAGACTCGCCTGGCTGCGCGCCCGGGCCAGCTCCGCCCGGGCCTGTTCCAGCGCCGCACGGTAACTGCGGTCGTCGATGGTGAAGAGCACCTGACCTTTTTTAACCTCATCCCCTTCGCGATAGTTCACTGACTCGATGTAGCCAGAGACGCGCGGACGCAGCTGCACGCTCTGCACCGCTTCAACGCGACCATTAAAGTTGTCCCACTGGCTCACCGGCTTGATGAGCACCGGCGCGGCGCTTACTTCAGGCGGTGGCGGCGGGGCGTTCTGCGCCACACCCTTATCACAGCCGCTAAGCAGGCTGATAAATATGACCATCCCTGACAGGGTCAACCCCTGACGAACCCGGTTCGTAATCATTGTTGTTATTCCGCGATAAATAGAAAAGACGACCTGCAGGCCAATATTTGCAACTTTTAAGATTGCAATTAATCGCAGGGAGTGTAGGCTTGCGTCGCGGGCAACTGCAAGAATAACAGATACACTTTATGTGCGGTTTAGTGCGGGGCGATGAAAGCCTGAGCAATCCGGGAAAAACCCTGAAAATTGTGCGGCATTTAATGTACCAATAAAACTTGCATTAAATGGCATAGTCAGCCACCCTTAAGTGTAACTGCAACTGATACTAATACTTTTCGCTACAGCGACAGGAGAGACTGGAATGATGAGTGACGCCTTTATCCACGATTTAATCGACTGGATTGATAACAACATCGAAGCACGTCTGGATCTGGATACCGTTTCAGAGCGCGCGGGCTACTCCAAGTGGCACCTGCAGCGCATGTTCAAAGAGCACACCGGCTATCCACTGGGTGAGTACATCCGGGTGAAGAAGCTGAAAAAGTCTGCCGATCGCCTGACCAGCACCGATGAACCGATTCTGAACGTCGCGATTTCCCTGGGCTTTGACTCTCAGCAGTCTTTCAACCGCAGCTTTAAACGCCAGTATGGTGTGGCACCGGGTGCATGGCGTCGTCACAGCGGTGATTCGCACGCTGCATAACTTCGCCAGGGCCAGCCTGTCTGGCCCGCGCTTTCCTCCGGGCGCAAAACTGGTATCATCTGCATCCTGTCGTCACGGATGCCATCATGTCAAAAAAACTCTGGATTGGACTTTTCTTTGTCCTTGCGGCCTGCTTATACGGCCTTAAACCTTATCTCAACACCGTTTCTGCGCCGGCTCAGGCCGATATCGCCACCCTGACCGATGCCCACACCGTGGCGCGCTGGGTGCTGCAGCATCAGCAGTTACCGGACTACTACCTGACGAAAAACGAAGCGCGGCAACGCGGCTGGAATCCGGCCAAAGGTAACCTGTGTGAGGTTCTGCCCGGCAGGGCCATCGGCGGTGACCGTTTTGCTAACCGCGAAAAGCGGCTGCCCCCGCGTGCGGGTCGCCAGTGGTATGAAGCGGATGTGAATTACCGCTGCGGACATCGCGACGCCGATCGTCTGGTCTACTCCTCTGACGGGCTGGTGTTTCTCTCCACCGATCACTACCGCAGCTTCAGACAGGTACCCTGATCATGCTTGAACTGAACTTTGATCTGCGCGAACTCACCACGCGCGCGGCTTTTTATCGCGAGTTTGCCGGGCAGAGCGGCTGTCCGCCGACCTTTGGTCATAACCTGGATGCGTTGTGGGACTGGCTGACGGGCGGCATGGCGCTGCCTGCCACACTGCGGTTGCAGCATTACGCGGCGCATCAGGCTGATTTAGCGCCGGTGCTGGCGCTGCTGGAAGAGGCGGCACAGTCGCTGGAAGGCGAACTGCAACTGATCGTGGAGTAAGCCGGCAACGGTTTTTATTGCCGTCTCAGTCTCAGGTCGGCCGGGAAGCAGGGTGCAGTCGCACAGAGGCGAACTGCACCCGATTATCGATTACGTGCGCAGCGGCTTCAGCAGCGCAATCAGCGCCTCGCGGGCCGCCAGCGGCAGATCCCCACCGCCGGTATAGCCGTTGTTCTCAACGATCACCTGATTCAGTCCCACCAGCCAGTCGTAGATGTAATAGGCGGTGTGATTCGCCGGTGCCGCCGAGAGTCGGGTCAGGCGCTGACCGGCACCGAAGCTGACGCTGGGAGCGGGCGGGCGCGAGAAAATCACCTGGCCGCGGTTGACGCGGCTGGCGGGACGTTCTGATTCCGGGCGCTGTAAAAAGCCGAGCCAGGCCACAAAATCGCCCAGCACCGTCATCGCCCGCGTCACCTGCCGGTCGGCGCGGGATTCGTGCGTCACGCTTTGCGTGTCAGGTTCGTGCAGCGCCTGCTGCAGTTTTTGCGCAATATCGGTGCGGAACCCGGCGGTGATCAGCTCTTCTACCAGCCACTCCATCGTCGCCTTATCCACGTTAAGTAACGCCAGCAGGCTGCGGTTTTCCGGCAGCTGACGCAGGTGATCCAGCCACAGCAGCAGCACCTGGCGCGGAAACTGCTGGCTGCTGTGCAGGCTCTGACGCGGCTGAGCCGGTACGTCAGCGGGTGCGTCACTGAACAGGTCAAATTCAAACCCGATGCCGAACTGATTCTCCGGCGCCTGATGGGCCGGTTTGCTGCCCGGCAGGGTCGCCTGATTGAGCCACAGCTGACGCAGGGCTTCACGCGGCGGCTGCAGACGCTCCAGCAGCTCGCCATGCAGGCCGGTGCGATGCTGTAAACATTTCAGCAGCGTGTCGGCGATGTTCTGCTTGCGTGCCGCCTGTTCCGGGCTGGCACCCGCCTCGGTCCACGGCAGTAAACGCCGCTCTACGACGGTGTGCTGTATCTGCGCGAGCTGGGCCAGCAGCATGTCGCGGCGGGCGTCAGGCTGCATCTCATCCTGCAGCCAACTCGCCATGCGATCGACGCCCGCGCGATCCAGGGCCAGCATGGAACCCCAGTGCTGACCGGGCTGTCCCATCTGCCGCTGCACCGCCTCATCCACATTAATCTGCTGATGACGGGCGTCGAAGGGGGTGATGGCCCAGATGAGGCGCGGTTTCTCTGCGGCCTCCTGAGCAGGCTGCTGGCGCTGCCATTCGCGCAGCGTTTCGCTGACCCGATCCGCATCCTGACGCTGGCTGGCCGCCGTGCAGACCAGCAGCAGATCGATCGCCTGTCGCGCGGCATAAAAGCCCGGCAGCAGGGCGCGTTTCTGTTCCAGCAGCTGTGCGCGCAGCGGGTCCTGCTGCTGCAGGCGCTGACGATCTTCCTGGGTCGCCACATCACTGGAGTGACCGGGCGCAGGCAGTTCCAGCATATCAGCATCATCATAGAGCGCGGTGCGCGGGGTGGAACTCAGCGGCACCAGCACTTCCAGCGTCAGCAGCGTCAGCAGGCCCAGCGGGACGCGCTGGGCCTTGCCGATGCGGTTACCGTTCAGCGGGCAGACTTCCACCGGCTGCTGCTGATCCTGTTCGCTGGCTGGCACAATCAGCTGTCCGGCAGGCAGCAGGGCGTTATCAACCAGCAGGCTTAAGGGGGCGAGCACCCGGCTGCTGTTTCGCAGCTGATGGCGCAGATGCAGCAGCGTGCGCAGCATCTCGCTCAGCGCCGGTTCAGCGGGCCAGAGCAGAGAGAAAAGCTGCACCCGGTCGTCGACGCTCAGCCATGGCGCCAGTTCAACCGCCTGTGGCCAGAAGTGCCGATCCAGGCGCGCATCGTAGTGCGGACGGCGACGGCACCAGGCCCAGAGCGTGACCAGCGCATCACTGTCCAGACCGGCCAGCGGCGAGGCGAGGCGATGGCGCTGCAGACGCTGCAGCCCGCTGTCGATCTGCGCCACGTCGGGTGAGCCCGCAGCGGAACAGGCGAGCATCAGACGGATAACTTCCGCGTCATTCAGCAGGGTCAGTTCAACCGGCCACTCAGTCGAGAGCGGCTCGCGCTGATGGCTGAAGCGGGTGGCGGTAGCAAAATCCAGGTTGCCGGGATTGACATGCTGGAACCAGTAGAGCTGTTTGTCGCCCATGCGGGTCACCAGCTGGCCCTGTGCATCGGCCACCATCTCGTTGAGCAGCCAGGCTTTGCCGGCCTGCGACTGACCAAACAGGGCCAGCGTCACCGGACGGGCGACCTGCTGAGCCAGCGCCTGGGTCTGCACGCGTGCCTGACGCAGTTGCAGCGTCAGCGTTTCCGCCTCCAGCGCCAGACGCGGCGACTGCTCACGGCTGTTCTCAATCCATTCCAGACTGTTGTTCAGGGCGTCCTGTAACAGGCCCAGACGTTTTGCCAGCGTCTGAGGCTGGCGGGGTTTCAGGGCTTTCATCGTTTACACACGCTCCCGCTGTCAATCCAGTATTGCGCATTGGCGTTGCCGGTCGCCGACAGGGTATTCAGCTTCAGACTCAACTGCTCCAGCGGCACTCGGGTGCCATCATCCAGCTGCGCATCGCTCAGCACCAGGTTTTCCGGGCCGGACGCACCGGGGCCAGCTTTGACCGCCAGGCGGATGCGCAGCACGCTTTCGCCCGCCACTTTACGCGCCAGCGTCGGGTCGTTCAGCGTCAGGCTGTAAAGCGGTGAGGCGGGCCAGCGATCGTTATCGAGCTGGCGGAAGCCCAGACAGACGTTACCCCGGATGCGGAAACTGCGTTTCCGGTCCAGCGCAAAGCCGGGATCGTCGAGGTCAATGTCGCTGTAGCAGAGATTCTCATCCGTCAGGGCCTGGTTTTCATCCAGCATGCCCAGATAGCGGATGGTCGAGTAAGGTTCAAAATCACCCGCGCGGAACCAGAAGCTGCTGAGGCGCATATCCAGCGCCAGCAGGCAGAGCATCGCGCCGACGGCGGCGGTCGATTTCGGGTTGTCGATGCGGCCATGCTTGTTAAACGGATACCAGTCGCTGGTGTGATAGCCTTCCAGTGACAGAATGCGGCTGCCCGGCAGCGGCTGCAGATGGCGCACCAGCGCCTGAATGCCAGGGAAGCGTGACGGACGCCCGGTCAGCAGCAGCACATCGCACTGGTAGAGCGAGACCACCTCACACATGGAGCGCAGCGCCGGGATGATGGCCATCCGGTGCTGCATAAACTCGCCGTGCAGCTGCGCGAGGCTCACGACCAGCGGCACCTGCAGCAGATCAAAGCGGCTGTTGCCGCCCAGCTCACGCTGGATCTCGCCGTTGACAAAGGCGAGCACCGCCTCGCCAGGCGTCTGCTCAACCAGTTCGCCGAACAGGGCGTTGATTTCCGCGTGGCTCTCCAGCGGATCCCAGTTCTCGTAGCGCTCCAGCACCGCCTGCGCCAGCGGAATAAACAGCTGCAGCGTAACCTGCTGACGCAGCGTGGCCTGACCGTCCATGCGGCTATCGTGACCAAACAGCTTGTTCATCAGCGGTTCCGCCAGCGTAAGGCCCGCTTTCTGCAGGTGCTGCTGCAGCGCCGGTAAGATCCACAGCTGAATCACATCCAGCAGGATGTCATCGCCCGCCACCTTAAAGCCTTCGCGAAACAGCAGGCGCGGCGTGATTTTAACATTGTTGCCCTGACCATCATCCAGACGATACTGGGTAATCGCCAGGTCGGTGGTGCCGCCGCCGATGTCAATCGAGGCGATGCGCAGGCTTTTACCTGGCAGTTCGCCCTCATCGCGCGGCCGATCGGGACGCGCCATGCTGCTGAAAAAGTCTTCAGCGCGACCGGCAAAGTTGACCTGCGTCTCATTGAACAGCCAGACCATCTGCCCACAGGTGGCTTCATCCCACTCCATCTGCACATCCGGCAGCGGTTTCGGGTTCTGACGGGAGACGGCCGGTGCCAGATCATCCTCATCCGCGAGCCAGCCTTCGGCTTTCCAGACCAGCGCCAGCGCCTCCTGCATCCGGCGACGGAAGATTTCACGCTCCGGCTTGGGCATCGCGGACGGCAGCGTCAGGATCACATGGCGCAGCTGACGCGGCGCGTGACTCTGCGGCATACGCTGACGCTGAGCCGCGCTGTTCATCTGCATCAGCGCCTGAGCCAGCAGTTCACAGAGCATAAAGGTCATCAGCGAACTGCGGCTGTAGTGAGGTGAAAAGACCGGCAGACGATCGTCCGGCGCCAGCGTCGACAGCGGCTGGCCTTCATCGTTCAGCAGCGTGGTAAAGGGGGCACCATAAGCCAGCGGTTCCGCCTGCTCGCCCGGCGTATTAAAGCGCCAGCCCGGCTGATAGCGCGCCTCATCCCACAAATAACGGCGCGGGCTGGAGAGGCCGGTGCTGCCTTCCAGTCCCGCACGCTGCAGGGCCAGACGACTCGCCTCACGACCGACACGCGTCAGCGACGGCCACATAAACGCCTGTTCGCGCCCGCTCTCCAGCGAAAAGTTCGCTTTACCAAAGCGGGTTTCGGCAAATTCCAGACGGCTGTCAAACAGCTCGTTGTAAACCTGATGCGGCTGAGAGAGGTCGCGCAGCTGCAATTCATAGGTCTGCTTCAGGCCGTTGCTCTCTTCCGGGTGATCTTCCACCAGGATGCCGCAGGTGTGGGAGTTGCCCACATCAAGGATGATATCGACGTTGACCGCTGGGGTCTGCAGTGTGGCGGCCTGAATGTGGATCTCGCTGAGGTCGAGCTGCTGGCCCAGCAGTTCCAGCAGATTCAGGTAGTGCGCCTGATACTCAAATTCACGCAGCGCCTGTTTGATCGCCTGCTCGCGGCGGTCGCTGACGCGGTCGGTAAAGGATTCGCGCAGCCAGCCATCGACCCAGGTCAGATCGAGAAAGTCGCCCAGCTCGTAGTTGTGCCAGGCGAGGGCAAAGGTGACCCCATTCTGCGCATCCGCCAGGGTAAGGCCCAGCTGCTCGCCGCCATCCTCTTCCGCCACGCAGCGGGTATCAAAGGCAAGGGTAACGCGATGGGTATTGCCCGCCGCGTCAGGTGCGGGCAGGGCAACCAGACGCATCCGCGCCCAGTTTTCAGGGCCACCGATAAAACGACGTCCGCTGGCACAACGCAGCATGGGCAGCGGCAGCCAGCAGGCTGACAGCAGCGTCAGGGAGTCCGCCAGCGCGATATCAGATTCCGGGCGCACCACTTCGGCAGCGCCGCCATCTTCCGGATAGAGCAGGAACTTTCCGCTGTTGCCATCGACGTTCAGGCGCAGCAGCGGGCCGTTGGCCGTCTGGCGCACAAACTGACGGCGCGCAGGGGTATCTGAGAGTTGCAGGCCAAAATCCAGGAACTGCACGCCGCTGTTTTCAATCAGCGAAATTTTTTGTTTGTCATCGATCAGGGGAGCCAGCATCGTTATTTACTCTCACGCTTAATCGTCATCGGGAAGACCCGGTCTTCAGCAAACTGCGCTTCGCACTGCGCGGCGCCAATGCTGGCGTGGCAGACAAGCAGCGGCATACGGTAGCGCGAATTGTTCTGGCACTTCGCGGTGTAGCGGCTCTCAATCACCAGATTACCGGCGCTGGTCATGGCGGCGCTGACATCGGCTTTACAGCTGGTGTTACCCTGAGTGACCTGCACGCTGCCTTTACCACTTTTAAACTGGAAGCGCATTACAGGTGGCTTACCGGTTGGCGTCTGCATCTGGTTGATGGTGACCCGCCAGCGGCCATCGATCACCTGCACCTGCCCGTCACGCACCGCATCCGGCGTCACAATCAGATCGTCTGGCTTCGCCGGTACCGTCGGGGTCGCTTCACTGGCAAGGGTAGCAGACGCGGCGGCAGGCGGGGTCTCGGTGGTGCTGGCCGCTGACTGCGGCTGTGTGTCGGGGCGCGCTTCAGCCGTGGCCGTCACCGCTGGCGGGGTGAGGGTGGCCGGCGTCGTCACCGCGGGCGCGCTGGCGGCCTCGGTCGGTGCAGCAGCCACCGGAGGCTGGCTCGCCGTGACTGCCGGCGTAGCGGGAGCAGGCACCGTCGCCGGGGTCGCCGCTGGCTTCGCCGTTGCCACCGGGGTGGACTCAGAGGGTTGACGATGCAGCAGCACGGCCACCATGACGGCGGCGGCAATCGCGACCGGTGGGAGCAGATACCAGACGCGGAAACGGCGACGCGCCGGGAGAGGTGCAACGGGCTGAGTGTCGACAGGCGCAGCAGGCTGGGGTTCCGGTTCAGGCAGGATCTCAGGTTCCGGAACCGGTGGCGGCGCGAGGGTCTCCGGCTCTGCCACGACAGGCGCGGCAGGCAACATAGCCGGTGGCGGTTCAACCAGCGCCACCGGCAGATTCTCTTCCAGGGTATCACGCAGGCAGGCCAGCGCGTCATCGCGGCTGCGCGCCTGCGCGTCGACAAAGCCCCAGAACGTGATCACCGGTTTGCCATCGACCAGATAAACATACTGCTGGTCGGGAAATTGCAGGGTTTTGCTCAGCAGCGCGCCAAACAGGCGCATCGATGGATTCTCTGCCGCGCGCGCGCGCGTACTGAGATCCTGCATATCCTGCTGGCAGGCGGTAAGGTGCTGCAGCGCCGCGCGACGCTCATGATCGCTGGCACCCAGCCAGGATTTTACCCGCCCGCTGAAAGGGGCATACCAGTCGAGGCGGTCGCCCCGGTCGTTGGCCTGGGGAATGGCCAGGCAATCTGCCAGTGCGCTTTGACGGCGCAGGCGCAGGGTTTCACGAATTTGCAGTGCTGAGGCGTAGACCGGCTGGCCATTTTCACCTAATGCCAGAACTGCATCTAAATTACCGCTGCGCAGAAAAGTTTTTGCCACCTGTTGGGCCCTTATCGGTCGTTGTCTGAGGCAGAAAATCGCGTGTTATCGACGATTACGTTGATTTTACGCGGGGCAATGACAAATCAAACGGCAGAAAAGGGGCTAAATCCAGCGTTTTTTTCACTGGCTGGCGGAAAAACAACCGCCAGTTCAGTGAGATCAGCAGATTCAGGCACCTCTGCGCACCAGCAGCAGATGGGCGATAATGCCGCCCACCAGGCCCCAGAAGGCCGGACCGATCCCCAGAAGCGAGACGCCGGAAGCGGTGATCAGAAAAGTGATCAGCGCGCTGTCGCGTTCAGCAGGCTGTTCGAGCGCGCGCTGCAGGCTGCCACCCAGCGTGGCAAGCAGAGCCAGTCCCGCCAGCGCTTCAATCAGCACTCCAGGCAGGGCGCTGAACAGCACGGCGATCAACGCCCCGGACGCACCCGCCAGCAGATAGAAAATTCCCGCCAGCACCGCCGCGCGCCAGCGTTGCTGCGGATCGGGGTCGACCTCATCACTCATGCAGATCGCCGCGGTAATGGCCGCCACACAGACGGAAAAACCGCCAAACGGTGATAACAGCAGCGCCGTCAGGCCAGTCCAGCTCATCAGGGCAGACACCGGTGCACGATAACCGTGCGCCTGTAAGGTCGCGATACCGGGGGCGTTCTGCGACGCCATCGTAACCAGGAAATAGGGCACTCCGATTCCCAGCAGGGTGGTCAGGGTAAAGTGCGGCATCACCGGTTCGGGCAGCATTACGTTTAAGGGCTGCGGCGGAAAGTGAATGGCGTGCTGCGCCAGCGCGACGGCGATACCGATCAGCAGGGTGACCAGAATGGCATAGCGGGCCAGCCAGCGGCGGGCGAGCAGCCAGGCGAGACACATGCTGCCGCAGAGCACAAAGTTGGTCTGCAAATCGGCAAAGGTCTGCAGCCCGAAGCGCAGCAGAATCCCGGCCAGCATCGCCGCCGCCAGCGAAGCGGGAATGTGATTCATCAGTCGGGCAAACAGTCCGGTGACCCCGCACAGGACGATGAGAAGATTGGAGAACACAAAGACGCCCACCGCCTCGTTCAGCGAAATGCCATGAAAGCTGGTGGCCAGCAGCGCCGCGCCGGGTGTTGACCAGGCGGCCAGCACCGGCATGCGGTAGCGCAGCGACAATCCCAGCGAGGCGATCCCCATCGCGATGCCCAGAACGGAGAGCCAGCCGCCGATCTGCGCCGGTGTGGCGCCCGCCGCCTGAAACATCTGATAAATAATGGCGCCGCTGCTGCTGTAGCCCACCAGCACGGCGACATAGCCGGAAACCACCATCGGCAGGGTAAAACGGGGATGTTCCACTCTTTTCATCATCGCTCTCTATCACCCTCAGCGAAGGTGAATCTGTATTGTGCGTTATAGCGCACATGATTGCATGATACGCTATAACGCACAAGTGCTACACTGGCAGCATAACGTCAGCTCATTGACGAAAAATGCAGGAGAAAAAATGGCAGATTTTCAGCAACACCTGAGCGCCGCGCTCAGACAGTTGCGCCAGGCCAACGGCTGGAGCCTGACGCTCACGGCGGAGCGAACCGGCGTCAGTAAAGCGATGCTGGGGCAGATTGAGCGCGGCGAATCGAGTCCGACCGTGGCTACGCTGTGGAAGATCGCCACCGGTTTCAGCGTTCCCTTTTCCTTTTTTATCGATGGACGGGTGCTTCCCTCTGGCGCGGTCGCCGGGTTCAGCCAGGCCAACGCCGAGATGACGGTTCATCCGCTGCTGCCTTACGATCCGCAGCTGCGTTTTGACCTGCTGGCGGTTGAGCTGGCAGCGGGCGCGCAGAGCCAGTCGTCACCCCATGAAGCGGGCTGTGTCGAGCAGGTGGTGGTGATTGAAGGCGAGCTGCTGCTGGGCGTCGGTGATATCTGGCGACGACTGGTGGCGGGAGAGGCGTTCCAGTTCAGGGCGGATGTGACACACAGCTACCGTAATCCGCTGGCGACGCCACTGCGTTTTCACAGTCTGATCCACTACCTGCAGCGGCCGGACGTTACAAATTGATACCTGAGCAAACTACACAGTTTACCTTCGTATCTCTATACTTTCGCCTGGCTATGGAGACCGGCAATGAGCGATCTGACTGAATCGGCAGCCCTGCTGCGCATGCTGGTGGGTAAGCTGAGTCGCCGCCTGCGCGAATCGGCCCCACCCGGTGAGTTAACCTGGTCACAGGTGGCGGTACTGGGCCATCTGGTGCGGGACGGGGCGATGACGGTGACGCAGCTGGCCGCGGCGGAAGGCGTGCGCAGCCAGTCGATGGGCAGCACCGTTGCGGGGTTACTGGCGGCGGATCTGGTGACAGGGGAACCCGACCCGCACGATGGCCGCAAGACCCGTTACCTGCCGACCGCGGCCAGCCTGGCGGTGATTGCTTCCAGCCGCGCGATGCGTGACGACTGGCTGGTACGGACGCTGGAGGCCCGGCTGACACCGGCTGAACAGCAGCAACTGACCGATGTTCTCCCTTTACTGCAGCGACTCGCTGACCATTCACTTTAAGGATTTAATATGGCTGTAACCACACTTGATGCAAAAACGGCGCTGATTGTTATCGACCTGCAGCATGGCATTGTGGCGCTGCCACTGGTTCATGAGCCGCAGCCGGTGATCGAGCGCTGTGCCGCGCTGGCGGCGACATTCCGCCAGCATAATCTGCCGGTTGTGCTGGTTAACGTGGCAGGTGGTGCGCCAGGCCGCACTGAGCAGGCCCGTCACAGCGGTGAACTGCCTGCCGACTGGGCGACGCTGGTTCCGGCAATGACGCCGCAGCAGAATGACATCACCATCACCAAAAAGAGCTGGGGTGCGTTTCAGGCCACGGCGCTGCACGAGGAATTGCAGCAGCGCGGCATCACGCAGGTGGTGATCTGCGGGATCGCCACCAGTATCGGCGTGGAGTCCACGGCGCGACAGGCCTATGAGTCGGGTTACAACGTCACGCTGGCGACCGATGCGATGACCGATCTCAACATTGATACGCACAATAACAGCATCAAACTGATCTTCCCGCGCCTGGGTGAAACCGGCAGCTGTGAGGAGATTGTTGCGCTGCTGCCGCAGGCCTGATCTGACTGAGTATCAGGCAAAAAAAAGTCCTGCCACGGAGGGCAGGACAGGGATGGCTGCACGTCAACTCTTCAGTTAAAAGCTAAAACGGTAACCGGCATTAAGCTGGCGTTGATCAAAGCGCTGACCGGTCGTTAAATCGGCTTCCAGATAAAGATGATGTGCGGTGTCTATATCGGCACTGACTCCCAGTCCGTTGCGCAAGGCATTTCCGCTGAAATCCGCTTTCTCCGTTGAACCGTTCAGAGCATATTGCATGCTGGCTGAAAACTCGCGTTCCACGCCGGTTTTGAAATAGACATTGTAATTCGTGGCTCCACTTTTCTGACTGTATCCTGCCAGCGCGCCTGCCCGACCGTTAACGGAATGATAATCTTTAAACGCGATAATCAGACCGTTGCTGGTCCGGGTCTGAGACCCTTTCTGCCGGCCTGCGGTAATCTGAGCCTGAGGTTCGAGATAAAAGCCCTGGTCATCAGGAGAGAAGTGAAAACGCCTGCCCGCCTCAACGGAAAATGTGAATCCGTTTGATTTGGCCTGACCGGAAACCAGATTCTGCTGGCTATCTTTTACCGTAAACTGATTGCGGATGCGGTTGATCTTAACGACCTGATCGATGTAAAAACCGTTATCGGCGACCCAGGTCAGATAGCCCCCCACATGTTCTGATTTGGCCGTACCCTCGCCCCCGCGGTAGTGAGGTGAGGCGTGGGTGGTCCCCATAAACAGGCCGCCTGACACATTTATATCGTCGGCCAGGTGCTTATCTGCGCCAAACTGATAGCCGCTGTAGCCCATTTCAAAGTCACTCAGTCTGCCGCCTGAGAAGGTGTTCAGTTTACCGCCGAAGCCCCGCAGCCAGACATTCCCTTTCGCATTGTCCTGACGGATGTCGCCCAGTCGCTGAAACAGGGTTTGCGTTTCGACATAGTTCATCAGGTAACTGATATGCAGGAAATTACCGCCTGCATCTGCCGTGGTAGTAATCGGAGGGGCTGGCGTCGGTGCCGGAGCAGGGGCTGGCGCGGGTGTTGGGGCAGGGGCTGGCTCTGGTGCCGGATCCGGAGCGGGTTCTGGTTCCGGTGCTGATGCGGCGCCGGAAGAGTAGAGTTCCCAGTTCGTGCCGGTTTTACGCACTGAGTAGAGATAGCCGCCCAGTTCAATATCTGATGCTGTGGTAAAATTTGCTATCCCGTCAGGGGTTTCTGCCACGGTTAATAACTCATGGCCTGTTGTCGCCAGACTGCCCTGATTAAAAAATGACAATGTGAAGTCACCCTGGCTGCTGTTGGTGACAACCAGCTTATCGCCCCGGTTATTAACGCCATCACCTTCACCCACCGGATCAACACGCATATTGAAATTACCGCTACCTGACAGATCGGCAACGGTTAAGGTGGAATAGTCGGATGCAGAGATTGACCGGGTAAAATCAATCCGCCCCTTATTCATGTTTAACCGGTCTACATTTGAATTTGCGCTGACATACCAGTCACTCTTATCCAGTGTCGTATTCAGATACCCCTTATTCACACCGTCGCTGATGGCGGCGCCTTGCCAGACCGAACCGGGCTGCAGCGCTAAATCAACGAATCCGCCGCGGGAATAAACGGAACCCGTCATATTCAGTTTGCCGTCGATATTAACCACGCCCTGTGCATAACCTTCGTTATATTGCGTGGCGATGGCGAACTGATCTGCCGAAGCCATAGCGATATCGACATTACCGGTCAGATTGATCTCGCCGCCTGTCATTGCATAAAGCGCCGCTCTGGGAGTCACTGAACTACTGATGGAAACATTATTCGCCGAGATATGACCCGCGTTCAGCGCCCACAGCGCCATGTCGGCGCTGGTAATATCGGTCTCATCAAGCGTGACAAAGGAGCCAGACGTCTGGGCAGATGCGGCATAAGAACCGCCTGAATGAAGGCTGTTTCGCTGTTCTGCTGTTCCTTTGAAGTTAATGATTGCTGACGTGCCGC
The DNA here is from genome assembly GCF_003236725.1 of Pantoea sp. ARC270. NCBI lineage: Bacteria > Pseudomonadati > Pseudomonadota > Gammaproteobacteria > Enterobacterales > Erwiniaceae > Pantoea > Pantoea sp. ARC270. The sequence continues at coordinate 111,043 of NZ_PUGA01000028.1, read as the reverse complement.
TGGCGACGATGCTGCCAGCCTGAGCAGACGTTACCTGACTGCCGGGGCCAATGTCAGCAACGCCATTCTGACGCACCTCAAGACCGATTGATCCGCTTCCTGTCGTATTAATGGTCAGATTATCAGCGGAGAGTTCGCCATAACTCCAGATGCCAAAGGCCTTCGCGCCACTTGTCGTGATGGTGCTTCCGGATCCCAGAGTTGCGAGCGAATCGGCCTGCAGATTGAGACCATAAGCATAATCGCCTGTCGTGGTGAGAGTCAGTTTATTTGCGATCAGTGATGTGCGGCTGGATGATGCTCTCCCATTCAGGGTATGGACCCTGATAGCGTGGCTGCCAGTACCCTGAGTCGAAATGGTGCTGCCGCTTCCCAGATCCACGCGGGTGCCCGCATTGCTGACGCTGAGGCCTAAACCACTGTCTCCTGTCAGATTCACCGTAAGCGCTTCTGCTTTCAGCGATGACGCTCCCCGAATCAGAATACCGGAAGCGGTAGCGGTCCCGTTCACATTGACCGTGGTTCCCGTCCCCAGATCGGCAGTAATATCCTGACCCGTAATATTAATGCCCAGGGCACTATTTCCACTGATATTGAGAGTAAGTCCTTCCGCAGACAGCTGGCTCTCATTCCCCCAGATCACTACGCCGCGTGCATAATTATCGGCATCAGTGACGTTTATAAAAGCGTGACGGCCCAGATTGATGATCCCGGTCTGATTGTAGGGATTGACGACGCCATATAGCCCGCCTGAATAGGTGGCGTCTCCGGTCAGAATGTCGCCATCATTCAGGGTTATATTCGCCCCTGTCTGGCTTCCGATATTCTCACCCGCCACATTACCGCTCATCATAAATCCTGTCAGTAACGCCAGCGGCGTTAAACTACTCATTATCTTATTCATCAGCAAAACATTCCCTGTGTGGCACGAAAAATCAACGCGCACACAGAAAGATGCATTATTCCATGTGCGGCTAAGCAGATACGTTTGAGCTGAGAATAATTTATCAGGGAAGAAGTTTTATATTTTTGATTTATCCCAAAGGTATTCCGGGTTGTGTTATCAGAAGAGAATTGTGGTTGCAATAAGGTTATGGAGTTGGGTAAGTCAGTGGCTTTTTTATGAGTGCGGGCTTGTGTGATTTTTTAATGAAATGAAAGGGTGAGTGATATTATTCACTGACGGTTCAGAGCAGGGCGGTAATAAGTGGCTTTATAAAAGCCACTTATTAAATTAGTTAAATGCGTAACTCACCGTGAATCCAGCGCTGTAATTACGACCGGGCGCAGACTCGAAATAACGGCCATTACTCTCGTTCACAATCACCGACCCCACGTAATGCCGGTCAAACAGGTTATCGACCCGCCCAAACAGATCCAGCGTCCACGCGTCCAGTTTCCATTTATAGCCACTGTTCAGTGCGGCCACCGTGTAAGAGGGGGTGTTAACGCTGTTCTGATCTTCAGCGGCAATCTGGCTCAGGTAGCGCACTTCACTTCCCGCATAGAAACCCTCTTCCGGCAGGTAGCCCAGGCCTGCGTAGGCCATGTTGCGGGCAATGCCCGGAATACGGTTGCCGTCACAGCTGTCACTGCCGCAGGCATTGCTGCGATAGCGCGCATCCAGCAGGGTGTAAGCCATCTTCAGCCGCCAGTCCCAGGCAAACTGCTGGTCCAGGCCCAGCTCAAGACCGCGACGGCGTGTCTGACCGGCGTTTTTATAGGTGGTACGACCGCCGCTGCTGGCATCTGCCACAATCTCATCGCGGGTGTCAGTCTGGAACAGCGCAGCGCTCAGCAGGCCATTGCCGATGCGTTTTTTGGCGCCTGCCTCCAGCGTGTCGCTGGTGGCGGGTTTCAGTCCCAGGTTCAGGCCGGTCGCATTATCCGAACGATAGGAAAGCTCATTGATGGTCGGGGTTTCAAAGCCGCGCCCGGCAGAGATCCACACGTTCCAGCCGGGATCAACGGCATACTTCAGCGCCGCCGCGGGCAGCCACTTGTGATAGCGCGCATTCCCGCTGTCGTCGCCGTTGCCGGGACGAATGTAGAAGTCATTCGAGTCAAAGTTGACGGTGCTGAAGCGCACGCCCGCATCGAGCGAGAGCTTATCTGTCAGTTGCCAGGCGGTCTGCAGGTAGGGATCGAGCGTCCACATCAGGTTGCGCTCGTTGCGTCGCAGATTGCCCTGTTCGCCCAGCTGCGTAACGCCGTCACTGACGATGAAGTTCTCGTAGCCCTTACGGCGCTCGCTCATGGTTTCATAGTCGAGGCCACCGGTCAGCGCTACCGGAATGGAGAGCAGGGTATCGCGATGAGTCCAGCGGGTGTCTGCACCCTGATAATGGCGGGTCAGGGCGATCACGCCACCGGGATGGGAAGGTTTAAGCTGCACCGTGGCGGGAATCGACTGGAACTGGGTCGTTTCGCGCATGCCCGCATAGAGCATGACGCTGAGGTCGTCATTTTCACTCATCTGGCGCTGATAGCGCAGACCGCCCTGGGTCTGATCGACCGTTTTGCGGGTGTTATAGAGCGAGACATTGTTCACCACCTGACGCGGATTGTCGCGCCACTGTGCCGGGGTCAGGCCGCCCGGATCCTGTGCGTCGATGTGAACGCTGTTAAACAGCAGCGTCAGGGTACTGACATCATCAATGCGCACGCCGAGTCTGGCGTTTCCGAGGTTTTTCTGGGCGGAGCTGTGGTCGCGATAGCCGTGGGTGGTAAAGCGGGAGGCAGAAACGGTGTAGTTCACATCGCCGGCATGCGTGCCGTCACCGGTCGCGCCGCTGGCTTTGACACTGTTGCGCCAGCTGCCGTAACTGCCGTACCAGCTGCCGGCTTCCAGCGTCGCCGGCTGCTGCCCCTGCTGTGTCGTGACGTTGATGACCCCGCCTGACGCATTGCCATAGAGTGCTGAGAAGGGGCCGCGCAGCACTTCAACATGGTCAACCGAGCCGATATCGATATTTGAGGTCTGTGACTGCCCATCCGGCATGGTCGCCGGAATGCCATCCACATAGATGCGCAGGCCGCGCACGCCATAGGTGGAGCGGGAGCCAAAGCCGCGCATCGAAATCTGCAGGTCCTGGGCGTAATTTTGTCGGTTCTGAAGCTGCAGACCGGGCACGCTGCTGAGGTTTTCCGACAGGTTTACGCGCGGGGCGGCCTGGCGCATATCGTCGCCGCTGACCACGCTCAGGGCCGCGGGGGTATCGAGTTCGTTGAGCCCCTGTTCTGACGGTGCGGCGGTGACGACCAGGGTCACGTCGTTATCCGCCGCCAGCAGCGGCAGCGGCAGCGGCAGCGGCAGCATGGCGGGCAACATGACCAGCGTCATCTTACGCAGAGAAATTATTTTCATTATAAGTCGCCTGGAAAAGAGAAGAGGTATTGAACCAGATGGAACAATTGTCGCGTATGGTAAGGGTTTGCCCGATTGGGGTACACCGTTTCGGGCTGGATTTTTTCTCTGTTTACCGCCAGGCTGAAACGCAACTTTACTGGTCACGGGCATCCACCGTTGTGGGATGCCGTCAGATAACTCAAGGGAGTCAGCATGAAACAACCTGAAGTAGCGGTTCTGGGATTAGGCGCAATGGGGCACGCATTTGCCGCTAATCTGCTGAAGAAAGGCTTTACCGTGCACGGCTGGAATCGCACCCGCGCACGCGGCGAAGATTTGCTGGACGCGGGGTTGCAGCTGGCTGACTCGCCGGACGAGGCGGTGCGCCAGGCGGATGTCGTGATCGCCATGCTGGCGGACGGTGATACCACTGAGCAGGTGCTGCATCAGGTTAAGGAAGCCCTTAAACAGGGTGCAACGCTGTGTCAGATGGGCACCATCGGGGTGGAAAAAACGGATGCGCTGATCGCCTTTTTTGCAGAGGTCCGTCCCGATCTGCTGTTTATTGATGCGCCGGTTTCCGGCACTAAGGCACCGGCCGAAAACGCACAGATTCTGGTGCTCGCCAGTGGCGATCAGAGCCGGGCGCAGGCGGCAGAAGCGGTGTTTGCCGCCATCGGTAAAGGTACGCAATGGCTGGGCGAAGCGGGTAAAAGCAGCCGTATGAAGCTGGTGATCAACAGCTGGCTGATTGGCATGATGCAGAGCCTGGCAGAGAGTACCCAGCTGGCAGCGCAGTTCGGCTTCTCCACCGACGATCTCTGGCAGGTGCTGGAGGGCGGTCCGCTCGCAGCACCTTATGCAAAAATGAAGCTGGAGATGATGGCCCGCGATGACTACACCCCGCAGATGCATCTGGTCTGGGCGCTGAAGGATGCCCGACTGGCGCTGGATGCCGCAGAAACGCCGCTGCCAGCGCTGGAGAATATTTCCCGGCTCTGGCAGCAGGCGGTTGATGAAGGACACGGTGAAGAGGATCTGGCGGTGATCTACCGCTATCTGAAGGCGCAATGAGCCAGCAGCCGGTTGACTTCAGCCATCGTCCGCTGGTGCCGCTGGCGCACGACTACCTGCACGGTGCCAGTGAGCCCTGGCACCACCATACCTGCGCACAGCTGATCCTCACGCTGAGCGGCGTGGTGCGGGTGGAAACGGAGTATGGCAGCTGGATCGTGCCACCGAGCCGCGGCGTCTGGCTGCCCGCATTTACCCGTCATGCGTTGCAGATTACCGGCAGCGTCGCGGCGCGCACGCTGTTTATCGATCCGCTGGCACGCGCCGATCTGCCCGCCAGCTGTCAGGTGGTGCAGATTTCGCCGTTGCTGCGTGAGCTGATTGTTACCGCACTCGCGCTGCCGGTGCATTACGAGGCAGGCAGCCGGGCTGAGCGGATAATGGAGTTGATTCTGGATGAAATTCGCGGCATGGATGTGCTGCCGTTTGCGCTGTCGACGCCACACAGCGCCCGGCTTCAGGCGCTGTGTGAGCGGATCCAGCAGACCCCCGGCGAAAACTGGACGCTACTGCACGCCAGTACCCACCTGAACGTCTCGGGCCGGACGCTGGCCCGCCATTTTATGCGCGAAACCGGATTGCAGTTCAGCGACTGGGTGCGACGCGCCCGGCTGGCGATCGCCCTGACGCGACTGGCGCAGGGCGATGCGGTGCTGCGGGTGGCGCTGGAGCTGGGCTATGAAAGCCCCAGCGCCTTCAGTGCGATGTTTCGTCGTCTGCTGGGCGTGTCGCCGACGGACTACTTTCCGCCGCCAGAAAGCAGCCCGCCGCGCTGAGCAGTGTCTGCAGGGCCGCACGGGTTGTGTCGTTGTCGATGCTCACACCCCAGGCCCGCACCCCACGCGCATCCACACAGCTGATATAGGCAACGGAACGGCTGTCACTGCGCCGCCCCAGCGTGTGTTCATGATAATCCTCAATGGTCAGATGAAGATCGAACGCACCCGCGAGGGCATTGACCGCCGCCGACAGCCAGCCATTGCCCCGGCCGGTGAGCGTCACAGGACGCTCCTGACAGCGGACGCTGGCGCGCATCTGCGTCTGTCCGGCGCTGTCGCTCTGGCTGTCAGCCTGCTCCAGGGTGATTGCCGGCTGCGTCACACCGTAGCGGCGGCAAAAGAGCTGCCACAGCGCGTAGTGCGTCATCTCGCCACCGTGCCGGTCTGTCTCCTGCTGCACACAGCGGCTGAAATCCTGCTGCAGGGCACGCGGCAGCTGTAAACCGTGATTCTGTTCCAGCAGCCAGGCGGCTCCGCTTTTGCCTGACTGGCTGTTGACACGGATCACCGCCTCATAGCTGCAGCCGATGTCGGCCGGGTCAAGGGGCAGGTAGGGCATCTGCCACAGCGTCTCCTGCTGTTCGGCGCGAATGGCGAACCCTTTTTTGATCGCGTCCTGATGCGAACCGGAGAAGGCGGTGAAGACCAGCTCCCCCGCGTAGGGATGGCGGGGATGCACCGGCAACTGGTTGCAGCGGGTCACCACCTCAATCACCTCCTGCATTTTGCTGAAGTCGAGCTGCGGCGAAACGCCCTGCGTGTAGAGATTCAGCGCCAGCGTCACCAGATCGACATTGCCGGTGCGCTCGCCGTTGCCAAACAGGCAGCCTTCAACCCGGTCAGCGCCTGCCAGCAGAGCCAGCTCCGCGCAGGCGACGCCGGTGCCGCGATCGTTATGCGGATGGACGCTGATACAGACCGCGTCACGGCGGCTGAAGTGGCGGCAGAAATACTCGATCTGATCGGCATAGACATTCGGCGTATTCACCTCCACCGTGGCGGGCAGGTTGATGATCATCGGCCGCGCGGCATCGGGCTGCCAGACATCCGCCACCGCCTCGCAAATCTCCAGAACGAACGCCGGTTCGGTGAAACAGAACGTCTCGGGTGAATATTGAAAGGTCCAGTGGGTTGCCGGTTGCGCCTCGCATCCGGCGCGGATCTGCCGCGCGCCTGCGGTGGCGAGGGCGATAATCTCCGCTTTGCTCTGTTTAAAAACCCGCTCGCGAAACAGCGGCGCAGTGGCGTTATAGAGATGCACAATGGCGCGCGGCACCCCCTGCAGCGATTCGAAGGTGCGGGCGATCAGATCGGCACGCGCCTGTGTCAGCACCTGCAGCGTCACATCCTGCGGAATGCGCTGCTGTTCAATCAGATCGCGAACGAAATCAAAATCTGTCTGCGATGCTGAGGGAAAGGCGACCTCGATCTCCCGGAAACCGCAGCGCAGCAGCAGATCCCAGAAGGCCATTTTGCGCTCGCGATCCATCGGCTCCGACAGCGCCTGATTGCCATCGCGCAGATCGGTAGAGAGCCAGCGCGGTGCCTGAGTGAGCTGGCGTGAAGGCCACTGACGATCGGGCAGCGACATCAGCGGGGCGGGACGGTATTTATCAGCGGGTTGCGTCAGCATAGGGTTCTCCTTGTTTTTTTATCAGTCTGCCGCCAGCGCCTCTCCGCCGCGCGCGCGATGCTGACAACCTGATGCGCAAAAGTGACAACACCCTGCGTGCGCTCCGGTTTGATGAATCTGCCAGGCGGGGGTAGCATGATCGCCTGTTTCTCCGGGTGAACACTTATGCTGATTTTTGACGGTCACAACGACCTGCTGCTTAACCTCTGGCTGCACCATCGCGATGCGCCTGTACAGGCGTTTTATCAGGGTATTGAACTGGGCCACCTCGATTTCCCGCGCATTCAGCAGGGCGGCTTAGGCGGCGGGCTGTTTGCGATTTTTGTGCCGCCGCAGGAGTACATTGCCCGCACCGTGCCAGCCCGTGCCGGTGAACCCTGGCAACCGCTTGAGATCATGTGGCAGCAGTTGCAGATCCTGCAGCAACTGGCCGATGAATCAGGGGGTCGGGCGCGTCTCTGCCGCAGCGTGGAGGAGATTGCGGAGTGCCGGGCGGCGGGTGTGCTGGCGATGATGGCGCATATCGAAGGGGCCGATGCGCTGGATGAAGAGGGCGAACAGCTGCACGCCTTCTGGCAGGCGGGGGTGCGCAGCATCGGGCCGTTCTGGAATCTGCCTAACCGCTTTGGTCAGGGCGTCAGCGGCAGCTTCCCCGGCTCGCCCGATACCGGGCCGGGGCTGACCCCGGCCGGTGAACGGCTGATCCAGCAGGCCAGCGCACTCAATATGATGATCGACGTCTCTCACATGAATGAAAAGGCCTTCCAGGACACTGCCCGGATCGCCGCTGCGCCGCTGGTCGCCAGCCACTCTAACGCGCACGCCCTCTGCCCGCAGCCGCGCAATCTCACGGATGCGCAGCTGATGGCGATCCGCGACAGCGGGGGGCTGGTCGGCATCAACTTCGGCAACGCGTTTCTGCGGGCCGACGGTAAACGCGACGCCGACACGCCATTAACAGAAATTGTTAAGCATTGTGATCATCTGTTAAGGATAATGGGCAGCGACCATGTGGCCTTTGGCTCCGATTTCGACGGCATCACCCCTCCGGATGCGCTGGGGGATGTCAGCGGGATGCCGCGTCTGCTCGCGGCTTTCCGGGAAGCGGGCTATGATCAGACACTGACAGAGAAGCTGGCATGGGGAAACTGGCAGCGGGTTTTACGTCTGACCGGGCTGTGATAACAATTTCCTTACGTCCGGACTTGATCCCGACGCGCCATTGGCGCACCATCTGCCTGGAAATTGTGACAGTGCTCTCATTTAATCGCTGTCACGCTGATTCCAGGCAGCTAAATTACTGTTAATAAAGAGGATATAAATTATGTGGAAAAAACCAACCTTCGTTGATCTGCGTCTCGGTCTGGAAGTGACTCTCTACATCTCCAACCGTTAATCGTTATGCCCGCCTTCTGAGCGGGCATTTTTTCAACTTCTGGTTTTCCTCTATGTTTATCAAAATCCTCGGTTCGGCCGCGGGTGGCGGGTTTCCGCAGTGGAACTGCAACTGCGCCAACTGCCACGGCGTGCGAAACGGCACGATTCAGGCCAGCATGCGTACACAGTCGTCGATTATCCTCAGCGATAACGGCGAGGACTGGGTGCTGTGCAATGCCTCTCCCGATATCAGTCAACAGATCCTGCATACGCCCGAGCTGACCCGCAAAGGGGTACTGCGCGGCACCGCGATAGGTGCCATTATCCTGACCGACAGTCAGATCGATCACACCACCGGGCTGCTCAGCCTGCGTGAAGGCTGTCCGCATCAGGTATGGTGCACCCCTGAGGTGCATGCCGACCTCAGCACCGGCTTCCCCATCTTTCCGATGCTCAGCCACTGGAACGGCGGCTTACAGCACCGGCCCATTGCGCCACTGACGCCGTTCAGCGTTGATGTCTGTCGCGATCTGGTGTTTACCGCGATTCCGATCATCAGTAACGCGCCGCCATACTCGCCCTATCGCGATCGGCCGCTGCCGGGTCACAACGTGGCGCTGTTTATCGAAAACCGCGCCAGCGGCCAGACGCTGCTCTATGCACCCGGTCTGGGAGAGCCTGATGACGTCATCCTGCCGTGGCTGCACAAGGCAGACTGCCTGCTGATTGACGGCACCGTCTGGCAGGATGATGAGCTGCTCGCCACCGGCGTAGGCCACAACACCGGCAAGGCGATGGGCCATCTGGCACTGGCAGAAGAGCAGGGGCTGATGGCGCTGCTGGCGTCGCTGCCGGCAAAACGCAAAATTCTGATCCACATTAACAACACCAATCCGATCCTTAACGAGCAGTCATCCCAGCGTCAGTTTCTGACAGAGCAGGGCATCGAGGTGAGCTGGGACGGAATGGCGATCCACCTTCAGGGCTAAATCATGCAGATCACCGAAACGCTGTCGCCACAGGCTTTTGAACAGGCTCTGCGCGACAAGGGTGCGTACTACCACATTTATCACCCCTATCACATTGCGATGCACAACGGTCAGGCGACCCGCGAGCAGATTCAGGGCTGGGTGGCCAACCGCTTCTATTACCAGACCACCATTCCGCTGAAAGATGCGGCGATCATGGCGAACTGTCCCGATCCGGCTACCCGGCGCAAATGGGTGCAGCGCATCCTTGACCATGACGGCAGTAATGGCGAAGAGGGCGGCATCGAAGCCTGGCTGCGGCTGGGCGAGGCCGTCGGTCTGACGCGTGAGGAACTGCTGTCGGAGCAACACGTGCTGCCCGGCGTGCGTTTTGCGGTGGATGCCTATATCAACTTTGCCCGCCGCGCTAACTGGCAGGAGGCCGCGTGCAGTTCACTGACCGAGCTGTTCGCGCCGCAGATCCATCAGTCGCGGCTCGACAGCTGGCCGCAGCACTATCCATGGATCAAAGAAGAGGGATACTTCTACTTCCGCAGCCGCCTGGGTCAGGCGAACCGCGATGTGGAACATGGCCTGGCGCTGGCGCTGGACTTTTTCACCACCGCAGAGAGCCAGAACCGCATGCTGGAAATTTTGCAGTTTAAGCTCGATATTTTATGGAGCATGCTGGATGCGATGACCATGGCTTACGAGCTGAAACGTCCGCCTTATCACACCGTCACTGACAAGGCGGCGTGGCACACCACCCGACTGGTATAACCGATGAATGAGAACTCAATTGCCGTGTTTCGTCGCGGCTACCGCATGCAGTGGGAAGCCGCCCAGGAGAGCCACGTCGTGCTCTATCCGGAAGGGATGGCGAAACTGAATGAAACCGCCGCCGCCATTCTTGAGCTGGTGGATGGCAAACAGGATATCGCCGCGATTATCGCGACGCTCGACAGCCGTTTCCCGGAAGCGGGCGGCGTGGGTGCAGACGTTTTAGAGTTCCTGCAGTCAGCCTATGAACAGAAGTGGATACAGTTCCGTGACCCCGCATAAACCTGGCGTAAATCCGCCGCTCTGGCTGCTGGCCGAGCTGACCTATCGCTGCCCACTGCAGTGTCCCTACTGCTCGAATCCGCTCGACTTTGCGCAGCAGGAGAAGGAGCTGACGACGGCGCAGTGGATTGAGGTGTTTCGCCAGGCGCGCGCCATGGGCAGCGTGCAGCTCGGTTTTTCCGGCGGCGAGCCGCTGACCCGCAAAGATCTGCCGGAGCTGATTAAGGCCGCGCGCGATCTCGGCTTCTATACCAACCTCATTACTTCCGGCATCGGCCTGACAGAGAAAAAGCTGGATGCCTTCAGCGAGGCGGGTCTGGACCATATCCAGATCAGCTTCCAGGCGAGTGATGAAACCCTGAATGCCGCGCTGGCAGGCTCGAAAAAGGCGTTTCAGCAGAAGCTGGAGATGGCGAAGGCGGTGAAGGCCCACGGCTATCCGATGGTGCTTAACTTCGTGCTGCATCGCCACAACATCGATCAGATCGATAAAATTATCGACCTCTGCATCGAGCTGGAAGCGGATGACGTCGAGCTGGCGACCTGTCAGTTCTACGGCTGGGCGCAGCTGAACCGCGAGGGCCTGCTGCCTACCCGTGAGCAGATCGCGCAGGCGGAAGCGGTGGTAAACCGTTACCGTGAGCGCATGAGCGACAGCGGCAGCCTGACCAATCTGCTGTTTGTGACCCCGGACTATTACGAAGAGCGGCCCAAGCCCTGCATGGGCGGCTGGGGTGCCATCTTCCTCAGCGTCACGCCGGAAGGCACCGCGCTGCCGTGTCACAGTGCGCGCCAGCTGCCGGTGGAGTTTCCGTCGGTGCTGACGCAGAGTCTGGACGATATCTGGTACAACTCGTTCGGTTTTAACCGCTATCGCGGTTTCGACTGGATGCCAGAGCCGTGCCGCTCCTGTGACGAGAAAGAGAAAGACTTCGGCGGCTGTCGCTGCCAGGCGTATATGCTGACCGGCAACGCCGACAACACCGACCCGGTCTGCAGCAAATCACCGCATCATGGCAAAATCCTTGAGGCCCGCCGCGAGGCGGATTGCAGCGACATCAGAATTGGTCAGCTGCAGTTCCGCAACCGCAGCAACTCACAGCTGATCTATAAAACCCGGAACCTCTGATGATAACGCGCGGCCTGACGATCAATGGCCTGACGATTGAGCTGGTGCATCACGCCGACGCCAGCCAGGCCGCGGCGCTGATTCAGGTGGCGGGAGGCAGCCACGACGAGCCTGACCGCTGGCCGGGCCTGGCGCATCTGCTTGAGCATCTGCTTTTCACCGGCAGCACCGGCTGGCCTGATGAGGGGCGGCTGATGAGCTGGATCCAGGCGCAGGGTGGCAGAGTTAACGCCACCACGCAGGCCCGCCGCAGCGCCTTCTTCTTTGAGGTTACGCCGTCGCTGCTGGCTGACGGGCTGCTGCGATTGCAGGATATGATTGCCCATCCGCTGCTCGACAATCAGGCGATCGGGCAGGAAGTGGCAGTGATCGACGCAGAGTATCAGCTGTTACAGCGCCATCAGCCGACACGCACGGAGGCGGCACTGCTGCACGCCGCCATATCACCCCCCGCATTCCGCCGCTTTCAGGCAGGGAGTCGCGCCACCTTTGGCGATGATCTTCCCGCTCTGCAGCGGGCGCTGCGCCATTTCCACCAGCGCTATTACGTTTCCGGCACTATGCGGCTCTGGCTGCAGGGACCGCAGACGCTGGATGAGCTGGAGCAGCTGGCGCGGGATTTTGCCGCCGGGCTGCCGTCCGGTCACGCGCAGCAGGATCTGTCGCCGCCCGGACTGACAGGTGAGGCTGTCTGGCAGCTGGCGGAGGGCGCACCCGCGGCGCTGTGGCGCAGCTGGCTGCTAGATAGTAGTGACGGTGTCACGTTATGGCGTGAGTTTCTGCTCGATGAAGCGCCCGGTTCACTGCTGGCGACGCTGCGCGAGCGGAAGCTGGCGGAGGCGCTGGATCTGCAATGGATCTATCAGGCCGATGACGCGCACTGGCTGGCCCTGAAGGTGGAGACCGATCAGCCTGAGCTGACAGACAGCATGATCGATGACTATCTGGCCGCGCTGCGCCAGACCACTGAACCGCAGCATCAGCACTATCAGCGGCTGGCACAGCAGCGTTTTGACGCGCTCGCGCCGCTGGATCAGTTACGCCAGCGCGCCTTCGGCTTTGCGCCGGATCAGGCAGAGTCTGCGTTGCCGCGGCTGCTGGCGTCGCTCTGCCGCGCGCCGCAAAGCTGGCTGATCTGCTCGCCGCAACCGGCGGCGGAGAATCTGGTCACGCAGGGATTCAGCCTGCCGCTCTCCCCACGGAATGCGTTTCCCCGCACGAAGCCATTCCCGGCCTCATTCACCTTTTATCCGCTCAGCAGCGCCGTCACCGCTGAACCGCTGCCTGCCACAGCGGTAGACTTACCCCATCATCAGCCTGACGACGGGGACGCTACGCTGATCCTGCGCCCGGAATTCTGGACAACTTTTACGCCGGAGAGGGGCCTGGCGCTGGAAAAACGGCTGCGTCCGCTGTTTGCCGCGCTGCGCCATCAGGGCGGTCATGGGCGCTGGCAGGAAGTGGAGGGGGTGTGGCAACTGACGCTGCAGCTGCCGCCGGATGCGGCGGTGGCCGACAGGGCGCTCAGCCTGATTGTGCCTGCTCTCACGCCGCCTGCCGAATCCGGGCCGACTCCGCCTGTGGAGAGCATCGCCATTCGTGCGCTGCTGCAGCAGTTACCCTATGAGCTGGCGGTAAACGTTGCGCCCGGCAGCTGGCGGGCGGCACTGAAAGGGGGCAACGCGGCGCTGCACGCCCTGATTGCCCGGCGGCTGAGTGCGCTGTCGCTGCCGGTCAACCCGGCCGCGCCGCCGACGCGCATGACGCCCCGGACCGGTCTGACGCGTCTGCCCCATGCCAGCACCGATAATGCGCTGCTGCTCTTTATCCCGCTGCAGCAGAGTGAACAGCTGGCTGCGCTGCGGGCGCTGGCCCTGATCTACGAGCCGCGCTTTTTCCAGCGCTATCGGGTCGAACAGCCGGTGGGCTACGTGGTCAGCAGCCGCTATCTGCGCTGCGCCGACGAAGACGGAGTACTGTTTGCGCTGCAGTCACCCGACTACAGCGCGCTCTCCCTGCTGCGCTACTGCCGCAACTTCCTGCGCTCGCTGACGCCGACGCTGGGCGAGTGCGATCTGGTGGCACTGAAAACCCGCCTGCTCAGCAGAGAAAGCGATCAGCCGCTGGCACGGCTGCGTCAGGAGAATGGCCTGGCCGAACCCGATGCGGCGCAGATCCAGGCGCTGGATCTCAGGGATCTGCAGCAGCTGCATCGCACGCTGATGCAGGATCGCCGCCGCTGGCGGGTGCTGTTCACAGACGGAGAACGGACACAGGCCTGGCAGAGAGTTGCTGAATTTATTTGAAAATTACCGACAAATCTCTTCACTGTCTAAAACGGGAAATTTGCACCACACTTAGTGCACTTTTGTCCGCATAAGGAATTGACCGTGAAGAACTTCAAACGTATTGCACTGCCCCTGTTAGCCGCTGCGACCCTGTATGCTCCCCTGTCCCAGGCTGAGGCGATGCACTACCAGCTGAACCCTGAGCATACGTCCGTTATCGTTGCCTGGAACCACTTCGGCTTCTCCAACCCGACCGCGGATATCCCGGATGCCACCGGTACGCTGGTGTTTGACAAAGATCATCCGGAAGCTTCACGCGTTGACGTGACCCTGCCGGTCAGCAAAATCGACAGCCACGTTGCAGCACTGACGAAAGAATTCAAAGGCGCGGACTATTTCGATACCGCGAAATACCCGACGGCCACCTTCCACAGCACTAAAGTGGTCGCGAAAGGCGACAACAAATTTGATGTTGAAGGTAACCTGACCCTGAAAGGGATCACCAAACCGGTTACGCTGCACGCTACGCTGAACAAGCAGGGCGAGCATCCGATGGTGAAGAAGCAGGCGATTGGTTTTGATGCCACCGGCACCATCAAACGTTCTGACTTCAAACTGGATAAATATGTGCCAGCGGTCAGCGACGAGGTCACCCTGACTCTGTCTACCGAAGCCTACGCGAAATAACAGGCTGGCGGCGCAGCCCGTGCGGCTGCGCCACGTTTCTCACGCTGTCAGCCAGCCCTGCAGGCTCTCCAGCGTGACAGAAGCCCCGCCACAGACGATAACCAGCACCTTCTCTTCCGGCTTAAAGCTAATCTTCCCGTCATAGAGCATCGACAGCGACACGCCACAGGCAGGTTCTGTCAGAACACGATGATCGTCCAGAAAGCGGCGACAGGCGTTCACGGCTTCATCATCGGTCACCACCATTCCCCGGACGTCTGAACGGCGCGCCACCGTAAACGCATTTTCACACACCTGACTGGCCGCCAGCGTCGTGGCAATGCCACTGACGCTCTCCAGCGTGACCCGCTCGCCCGTCTTCAGCGCGGCGTTAAGGGAGGCGGTTCCCTCTGTTTCCACCGCATAAACCGGAATATGGCCGAGCTGATGTTTTTCCAGTCCCTGCATCACGCCGGAGAGCAGGCTGCCACCGCCTGTCGACAGGATGACGGCATCCGGACGCAGCCCTTCGTCGATCACTTCATCCACCAGCGTACTGATGCCGTCCCACAGCAGCGGGTTGTCAAAGGGGTGAATATAGATATTCTCCGCTGTCGCCAGCGACAGGGCATATGCATTCGCTTCACTCCAGACCCTGCCGTGGACGATGAGCCTGGCGCCTTCCTGTTCAATAAGCTGTCTGGCGCGCGCCGAGGTGGTTTCAGGCACCACCACCGTGACCGGCAGTCCCAGCCGGCGTCCACTGTGGGCCACGGCAATACCCGCATTGCCGCCGGAGGAGCTGATAAAGGCTTTTGCGCCCTGCACGGCGTAATGGCGGCAGATGTGGGCCGCACTCCGGAGCTTAAATGACCCGGTCGGCTGTGCTGATTCCATTTTCAGCCAGACATGGCTCCCGCTGTGCTGACTGAGTGGCAGGGAGTAAATGAGCGGGGTGCGGATAGTGATTTCCATGCGTCTTATCCTGATCAAAGGCGTTGATGACAAACCGGCTGACTGTCAGGCCGGGGGTGCGGGAGAGCAGCGTCGGACAGAGGAGGCGTCCGCCTCGCCGAAGATAAGGCGCACGATTCTCCTTACAAATCATCATGCTTCTGCTGCATTTTCTGTCGGCTTTAATCGTTATACAGAAGAGTGTTACCTGTTCGCAACAGCGATGCTGAATCTGATTAACATGACGATGGGCAGGGGATATCGGCATCCTTTTATCCGCCGGCCGGCGGCGAAACCGGGAAAAATGAGGTGAAAGTCACAAATTCGCAACGTCACTGTCTCGCCTGATTACGGCTTTTTCCGCCGTTCTCCTCATCCCGCCAGCCCGAACGCTAACCCGATGATTTATATCGATTCGTCTCAGATGTAATAAGTCGGAATAACGTGATTCACATCACAAATCATGCGCCTCATAACCCGCTGTCAATATTCCGGTCAGCGAAAAACCGCTCATAAATGTGACCTCACCTGCAAAGTGCAACTCCGCTTACCGGAAGAATGACCCTCAGCAGATTCAGCCAGCGAGGAGAGGATGATGCGGATTGGAATGGTCATCAGTGGCGGCGATGTCACCGGGATTAATAATTTTGTTTTTCAGATTGGCCGTCTGACCCAGGCCGGGATGGTGATATTTGACGGCGGCATTCCCGGCCTGCTGGCCAATAACCACCGTGAAATCAGCCAGCGCGATCTGCTGGACTTCTCCATCGCCGCGATTCCGGTCATTCAGTCGGGACGCACCGAAAAAAAACTGGTGCAGAGCGAGTACGAGCTGATTGCACGCCAGCTGAAAAACGCCCGGATTGACGTATTGATTCTGGCGGGCGGCGACGGATCGCTGCAGTTTCTTCACACGCTCTCACAGAGCGGGGTGAACTGCTTTGGTGTCGGCATGACCATCGACAACGATGTTTTCGGCAGTGATTACACCCTGGGTTTTTCCACCGCCTGCGAGCAGGTCTTAAAAGAGGTGGCGAAGCTGCGTAATACCGGGCGCGCCTTACCGGGCCGGGTATTTATGGTGGAGCTGCTCGGCGGCTACTGCGGTGAATTGACCCTGCAGTCCGCGATTAAAGCCAACGCGGATATTGCGCTGATCCCGGAGTGCCAGATCCCGGTGCCGCAACTGGCGCAGCGCATTACCCGGCGCCTGGAACAGCAGAACAGCGTGGTGATTCTCTGTTCAGAAGGTTACACCCGGGAATATTCGCCCGGTTTTCAGGGCGCTATCGACACCTTAATCAAACAGCTTGAACCCCTGATTGGCGTTCGGATCCGTAAAACCATTCTCGGTTACGGACTGCGTAATGGTGACCCCACCTGCGAAGAGATTTATCAGGGCACCATTATGGCCAGTGAGGTGGTGCGTTGTATTCAGTCAGGCATGCGGAATAAAGCGGTCATTATTAACGGCAGCAATAAACCGATCCCGATTGATTTAATAAGCATGCAAAAACGCCTGGTCGATATTGACGGGCACTATTACAAACTCGCTAAACAACTCAACATCGTGTGAGGAGAAGAACATGCTGAAAATATTATGTGTCTGTGGTTGTGGATTAGGCTCCAGTTTTGCCATTGAGATGAGCGCAAAGGCCGTTTTAAAAAAACTGGAAATTGAGGCCGATATCGATCACACCACCATTTCAGAAGCGAATGCGTTTAAGTCAGATATGATCCTGACGCAAAAAGCCTTTGCCGATGTATTAAATGCGGATGCCACACCAGAGCAGATTAAACGGGTCATTATTCTTAACCGGCTCACCGATAAAGCGGAAATAGAGCAGAAGATCCTGGCCTTTTTAAAAGAACGCAACCTGAAGGTCGCCGCCCATGAATAGTGTGATTGATTTTCTGGTCAAAGATCTGCTGGGACAGGCATCGATTCTGATCGCCTTTATTGCCCTTATCGGTCTGCTGCTGCAAAAAAAATCGGCAGGGAAGGTGATGGAAGGCACCTTTAAAACCCTGCTCGGATTTTTAATTATGATGGCGGGTATCAATATTATTGTCGGCACGCTGACCTTCCTGAATACCATCTTTACCCACGGCTTCGGCATGCGCGGTTATATCACCGATGTGGCCGCCATTGCCGGGCTGGCAAACCGTGAGCTGGGGTCGGAAGTGGCGCTGACGCTGCTGGCGATCTTTATCGTCAATATCATCATCGCGCGCCTGACGCCCTTTAAGTACATCTTCCTGACGGGACAGGCGCTGCTCTGGATGGCGACGATCGGCGCCGTCATCGGTTACAAAGCGGGGCTGACCGGCCTGCCGCTGATCCTGACCGGCGGCATCTTCGGCGGCATCATGGCGGTCATCATGCCTGCGCTGGCGCAGCCGGTGGTGCGGCGCATTACCGAGTCGGATGATGTCGCGCTGGGTCACTTCTGCACCATTGGCTATCTGGTCACGGCTGCGGTCGCCAGAGTGGTCGGCAAAGGCTCCCGCTCAACCGAAGATCTGAAGCTGCCGGATAACTTTAAGTTTCTGCAGGACACCTATCTGTCGATGGCGCTGGTGATGGTGCCGATGTATCTGATCCCCGCCCTGGCCGCCGGTCCGGCCTTCATCGCACAGTACAGCAACGGCATGAACTACCTGATGTACGCCTTTATGCAGTCGATTCAGTTTGTTGCCGGGGTGTTTGTTCTCTACAGCGGCGTTCGGCTGCTGCTTAACGAGCTGGTGCCTGCGTTCCGCGGTATCGCCATGCGGGTGGTGCCGGATGCGAAACCGGCGCTGGACTGTCCGGTGATGTTTCCTTACGCCCCTAATGCGGTGATTGTCGGCTTCCTCGCCACCACGCTCGGCTCCATCGTCGGCATGCTTCTCTTCCCGATGATGGGGCTAGCGATGATCCTGCCCGGTCTGCTGACCAACTTCTTTGCCGGGGGCACCGCCGGGGTCTTTGGTAACGCCATGGGCGGGCGGCGCGGCGCGATGATCGGCGGCTTTGTTCACGGCCTCTTTATCACGTTCCTGCCCGCCATCCTGGTGCCGATGCTGGAAAGCTACGGCTTTACCGGCGTGACCTTCAGCGATTCCGACGTCATCAGTACCGGACTGGTACTCGGCCACGCTTTCCAGAACAACTGGCTGTTTGTCGCCCTGTTTATTGCCTTTGTTACCGCGCTTGCCTGGTTTGTTAATGGCAAATCCACCCGACCTCACGAGGAAAAAATCCATGAAACTTTATAATTTCGCCGACCTGCTTCAGCTGGCTAAACAGCGTGACTTTAAAGCGGTGGGATCTTTTAATCTGCACTGTCTGGAGATGCTCCCCGCCTATTTTAAAGCGGCAGAGAAAACCAGCAGCCCGTTAATGATCCAGATCTCCACCGGTACGGCGAAATATCTCGGCCATAAGCTGCTGGTCGACGCCATTAAATCGCTGTCAGAGAGCACCGGCGTGCCGACGTGTCTGCATCTCGATCACTGCTCCGATTTAACGGCTATTCAGACGGCGATCGACGCCGGCTTCAGCTCTGTCATGTATGACGGCTCTCATCTGCCGATTGAGGAGAATATTGCCAACACCCGTCGGGTGATCGATATGGCGCGACCGCACAACGTCTCGGTCGAGGCGGAGCTGGGGGCGATTGGCGGCTCGGAAGATGGCAAAAGCCTGGAGATGGAGGCGATTGCCTTTACGCCGGTGGAGGATGCGCGTCGCTTCGTGGAGGAAACCGGCGTCGATATGCTGGCGATCTCCATCGGCACCGTGCACGGGCTTTACACCGGCAAGGCGCACATTCAGCATCAGCGGCTGGCCGATATTACGGCGGCCACCCGCACACCGCTGGTTCTGCACGGCGGCACCGGCGTCAGCGACGAAGATATGCGGCTGGCGGTGAGCAGCGGGATTGAAAAGGTCAACGTCGGAACGGAAATGAACGTTCAGTGGGTGGCACAGTGCAAATCGACCTTTGAAAAAGGCAAGGTCAATGACAGCGTGCGTAACTTCCTGGTGCCGGCAAATGACGCGGTGACCAACGTGCTGGTGGAGAAGATGCAGTTATTCCGCTGATCGCCGGATCGGTTATCAGTCAGTCGTAACGTTTTTATTTCATGCCTTAACTGAACCCCTGAAATAATCCGGGGCAGGAGAGCCTATGTTTGGATTTCTGAAAAAGTCACCGGCGGGCGAACCGGTCAGCCCGCAGCAGCAGGACCATCTGGCGGAACTCAGCCGCGGCAAAATAACGCAGCTGGAGGAGCAGCTGGCTATTAATCCGCGTGATGGCGCAACGCAGAAAGAATTAATGCTGGAATATAACCGGGCGTTAAGCTTATTTGCGAAAAGCCCTCGCTACCGCAATGAAATCGATGCGCTGTTTGTCAAAATAGATGAATTGCGCAATGTGGTTCGCCAGTCGATCTGAGGAGAGCGGATGACCATTAAGCAGTTATTACAGGAGGCCGACGCCATTCAGACCGGCATTGACGCCACGGACTGGCGTCAGGTTATCGCCCTGGCCGCGGCTCCGCTGGTCAGCGGCGGGTATCTTCACGCCTCCTATCCGGAGGCGGTGATTGCCAATACGCTGACGCATGGCGCGTACTATGTCTTTGAGGAGGGCATTGCCATTCCTCATGCGCGCCCGGAAGCGGGGGTGATCCGCGACTGTTTCAGTCTGATCCTGCTGAAGGAACCAATCTCCTTTGCGGGCAGTGACAAGGCGGACATTGTGATCATGTTTGGTGCGCGCGACAGTAACGCGCACATCGAAGAGGGGATCCGGGCCATTGTGTCGCTGCTGGAGGATGAGGAGACGCTGGTCAGGTTACGTCAGGCCAGCAGCGCAGCGGAGGTCATCGATATCTTATGACGCTGACAAATACGGTAAAACGGGTGGTGCTGGTGAACGGCATCCCGGCGTCGGGTAAAAGTACCCTGACGCAGGCGCTCTCTCACCATTTTGGCTGGCCGGTGCTGACGCTCGACGCGCTCAAAGAGCCGTTTATGCGTTGCTTTACCCCGGTCGACCGCGCGCGAAACCGGCAGCTGGGCTGCGCGGCCTACCAGGCGATCTGGAACATTGTCGCCCAGGCACCGGCCAGTCAGATCTGGCTGATCGACGCCTGGTTCGGGTTTCAGCCGCGTGCGCTGCTGGAGCAGGGGCTGAAACAGGCCGGCGTGGAGGAGGCGCTTGAGCTGTGGCTGAAGATTGATCCGGAGGTGGCGGTGGCGCGCTATCAGGCACGGCTGTCGCAGCGGCTGCCGGGACATCCCGGCGCCGAGTATCTGCCGGAGCTGCGCCAGCTGGCGCGTCAGGCCAGGCCGATGGCGCTGGGGCCGGTCTGTGAGACTGACGCCTGCGCCCGGGACGACACGGCCGTTATTCACTGGCTGCAACATCAGCTGACCAGAACCCGCTACACTTCAGCTCATCATGAGCGACGTGAGGAGCGGCAGGATGACATCACCCCCCTATCTGCAAACCGGTGAAAGCGCCGTGCTCTATGACGGCGTCTGTAAGCTGTGTAACGGCTGGGTTCAGTTTCTGCTGCGCCACCGGCTGGCGCGGCAGGTTCGTTTTGCCTCGGTGCAGAGCGAGCAGGGCAAGGCGCTGCTGCGCTGGGCCGGACTGCCGGAAGAGAAGATCAGCACCATTGTCTACATCAAAGGTGACCAGCACTGGCTGCGGGCGCAGGCGGTATTCCGCGTTATGCAGCATCTCCCTCTGCCGTGGCGCGGGCTGGCGGTGCTGCGTCACTTCCCCGACACCCTCAGTAACTTTGCCTATGACCGCATCGCGTTAAACCGCTACAGGCTGTTCGGCCGTTACAGCAGCCAGCATGCGATTGTCCCCGATTATCCCGGACGTTTTCTGCATCAGGTTGATGCCCCGCGCTGAAGCGTGAAAGGCGGCTGTGGGCGGCACTGAGATCAATGATATCCTTGGGGTTATTGTTGCTGCCCATGACCACAGCACACCTGTGCTGCCAGACAACGGATAGAGGGATGCATGCCGGTTAACTTCGATCTCAACGATCTCTACGCGTTTCGCGCGCTGGTGGAGTTTGGTAACTTTCGCCTGGCGGCGGAATCGATCTGTCTCTCCCAGTCGGCGCTGAGCCGCCGGATCGATAAACTGGAAACCGCACTGGGGATCAAACTGTTTGAGCGCACCACGCGCCGCGTAACGCTGACGCTGAAAGGGCACGCGTTTGCGCAGCGCTCAGACAAGCTGCTGACAGACTTCGAAGAGGTGATGGCCGATCTCAGTGAGGTCAGCCTCGCCCGCACGGGGCTGATTACGGTCGCCTGCGTGCCGTCAGCGGCCTACTACTTCATGCCCAATATCATCCGGCTGTTTCAGGTGCGCTACCCCAGAGTGCGGGTGAAACTGATCGACAGCAGTGCGGCCAATGTCTATGACGCGGTGATCGGCGGGCAGGCGGATTTCGGCATCAGCTTCTCCAGCCGTTCGCAGCCGGATGTCCATTTTCAGCCGCTGAGGGAGGACCCTTACGTGGCGGCCTGTCGGCGCGATCATCCGATTGCCGTAAAAAAGAGTCTGAGCTGGCAGGCGTTTTATCAGTATGAGTGGATCGGGCTGGATAAGACCTCCGGTAATCGCAACCTGCTGGATCAGGCATTGCAGGCGATCGTGCCGGAGAAGCCCTGTGTCTGCGAAACCCGGCACGTCACGACCATGCTGGGAATGGTTGAGGCGGGGCTCGGCATTGCTGCCGTCCCCGCCATGTCGATGCCGGGTTACGATCACGCCCTGCTGACGGGCGTGCCGTTAACCGACCCGGAGGTGAAACGCACCATCGGTCTGCTGCGCAAAAATGGCCGGATGCTGTCGCATATCGCGGGCGAACTGGAAAACCTGATTACTGAACAGTATCAGCTTCTCTGACCGGTTTTGAGGCCGTCACGCTGTGCAGTCCGCTGGCCAGCACGGCCTTCTGGTTTTCCGGCGACGCGAGCCAGTGGAGCAGCTTACTCGCCTCATCCGGCTGCCCGGAGGTGCGCACCACGGCACCGGCAAAGCGGGTGGTGTATTGCAGCTTCGCCGGCAGCTCCCCAATAAAGGTGACGCCTGGCACGGGCAGCAACTCACTCACCTGCTGAAACCCGATACTGTATTTCCCGGCCGCCACCTCTGACGCCACCGGAATGCGCTCAACCTTCACGGCTTTATTCCTGACCTGGTCCTCAATGCCCAGCCGGCTGAAAAGCTGGCTGCTGACATATTTGCCGCTGGCGCTGTCGGAATAGGCGATGGAACCGGCCTTGAGCAGGGTGGCGCGGAGTTCACTTTCGCTGCCGATCTTAACCGGCGTCGCCCCCTGTCTGATGACCGCGCCGATGCGCGAGTCGGCGAGTTCTACCCGGGAACCCGGCAGCGTCTCACCCTTTTTCTCCAGTCCGGTCAGCGCGTCGCCGACCATAATCACCACATCGGCCGGTTCACCGCGCGCCAGTCGCGCCGGGATCGCCTGTGGGGTCTTGCCCATCGACGGACCGGCAACCGTATGGAGGGTGATCCCTTCCTGCCGGGCGAAGCGGGGCGAGAGGGTATCCCAGGCCGCTTTAAACCCGCCGGAGATCATCACCGTCAGTTCTTTGGCCTGCGCACCGGCACTGCCCAGCAACAGGGGGATTAACAGTAAAGCAGATTTCATTCTCAGTTCCTCAGCTAAAGGTCTTACCGGCGTGGGATAACGCACGGCTGGTACGGCGATAGAGGTAGAGGGTGGCCAGCAGGGCGCAGACAGCCGCAAAGCTCATCCAGTAGCCGGGCGACGCTTTATCGCCGGTCAGCTCAATCAGGCCGGTGGACATCACCGGGGTAAAGCCGCCAAACAGGGCAGTCGCCAGGCTGTAGGCCAGTGAAAAGCCTGCAACGCGCACTTCAGCCGGCATGATTTCGGTCAGGGCCGGGATCATCGCACCGTTGTAGAGACCGTAGATCATCGAAAGCCACAGCAGCACGCCCAGCATCATTGAGAAGCCGGGGGCCGCCGCCAGCAGGCTCAGCGCCGGATAGCTGGTCGCCATCGCCAGCAGGGTCATCGCCACCAGGATCGGCTTACGGCCAAAGCGGTCGGAGAGCGCGCCGCCGATCGGCAACCAGATAAAGTTCGATACCGCCACCAGTAACGTCACCAGCAGGCTGTCAGAGGCGCTGAGCAGCAGCACTTTCTTGCCAAAGGTCGGGGCATAAACCGTGATCAGGTAAAACGCGGTGGTGGTCATCGCGACCATCAGCATGCCGGCAATCACGACCTGCCAGTTGGCGAGCAGAATACGGAACACCTGCTTCACTTCGGGATGGCTGCGACGATTGTTAAACTCCTGAGTCTCTTCGAGCTTACGGCGCAGCACGAAAATAAACGGCACGATCAGACAGCCAAACAGGAAGGGAATACGCCAGCCCCACTCGCGGATTTCACTTTCTGCCAGTACGGCGTTGAGAATAAAGCCCATCGCGGCGGCGACCATAATGGCCACCTGCTGGCTGCCTGACTGCCAGCTGGTGTAGAAGCCTTTGCGACCCGGCGTGGCGATCTCAGCCAGATAGACCGACACACCACCCAGCTCCGCACCGGCCGAGAAGCCCTGCAACAGGCGGCCGATCAGCACCAGTAGCGGCGCCCACAGGCCAATACTCTGGTAGGAGGGGATCAGCACGATCAGAAAGGTGCCCGCCGCCATAATGGAGAGCGTGACGATCAGTCCCTTACGACGGCCGACCTTATCGATGTAGGCTCCCAGCACGACCGCGCCGATAGGGCGCATCAGGAAACCGGCCCCAAACACGGCAAAGGTCATCATCAGGGAGGCGAACTCACTGCTGGCCGGAAAGAAGGTGTGAGCGATATAGGTGGCATAGAAACCGAACAGGAAGAAATCGAACTGTTCGAGGAAGTTGCCAGAGGTCACACGGAAAATTGCGCCAATCCTGGCGCGGTGAGTCATGGGTGAGGTGGTCTGCATCAGAAGCTCCAGTAAGGTATGACGCTTTTTGCCGCGCCTGTGACTGAAGAGTGGATCAGCGCCCGGCGCTAAATAAGTGCAAAATGAGAATCAATTGATGTGTCAGCCGCATGATTGCCCGGCGTTATCAATTTAAAGGCTTACGATTCAGAAGGTTGGACAGCTGCGCGTTTTGACTGCTTCTGTTACCGGTGCTGACGTGAGTTTGCGGAAATGTGACAGGATTCATAGGCGTGTTACAGGTTCTGGCAGGGGATGCGCCGGTTGTCGTGCCGCCAGAAGGGGTCTGGCGGCAGGAATAAAACGGTCAGGTCATGTTATGCGTTAACGCGGGGTGACACCGAAAATCTGTTGCAGATGGCGGAGACCCGCCACGGTGAAAGCCACTTCCCGATAGCCTGCCTGCCGGGTCAGCCAGCCCTGCTGTTCAAAGCCGGTCAGCAGCGCGGCGCCCGCGTAGCCCCCGAGATGAAACTGCCGCTCACTCCAGTCCAGGCAGCCACAGCACGCTTTCCGTCGTCCGGGTTGTGACAGGTCAATCTGCAATGCCAGAAACTGCTGTCTGCCGTGAAGCGTGACCGCGCTGCCTTCGGGCGTGATCCAGCCCTGATGCACCAGTGAGGCATAGATCTGCACCGCAATTTCACCTGCCAGATGGTCATAACAGGTGCGGGCGGTGCGAAGCGCGCGTGGCGCTGTGCTCTCAGGGGCGGCAATCCGTTGCCACGACACGCCTATCATGTTCTCAATCAGCGTGGCGATATCACTGCCATTCAGCCGGTAATAACGGTGACGGCCCTGCGCCAGGCACACGATCAGCCCGCTATTCATCAGCCGGGTCAGATGTGCGCTGGCGGTGGAGGGCGCGACATCCGTGACGGCACTGAGCTCCGTGGCCGTCCATGCGCGTCCATCCATCAGCGCTGACAGCATCTTTACCCGCGAGGGATCGGCCATCGCGGCGGCGACACCGGCAATGGCGTTTTCCAGCGCGTCACTGTCGTCGGGGGCATTATGGGGTTGCGGTGTTGCCATCGGAGGATACGGCCCATTCTGTAGTCAGCCCGGCGGCTGAGAGATTGTTGTCGGTGATCAGGATCAGCCGGTTAGCGTGGTCACTGTACTGCACCAGGATATTTATCCCTGCTGCGGCCAGGCGTGTGGTAATGGCACCCAGTTCGCCGGGACGCTGCTGAGGGAGCCGGCGGATGAGTGGAACATGGACGGCTTCAACCGCGATCCCTTCCGCTTCCAGCACCCTTCGGGCCCGTTCACCCTCTGCCACCAGAAAATGGGCGTGGCTCAGTGTGCCGGACGAGAACATGCCACCGCCTTCCAGTCCAATCCCCTGATCGCCCAGCAACGTGGTAAGCCGGGAGAGCGTGCCCGGGCTATTTTGCAGGATCACATGAATGTCGAACATATTACATTTCTCCCGGGTTAAACGCATATTCTCTGACGAGGGTGACGATGCGCAGATGATAAGCGGCAAAAAGCGTCTCACGGCCTTCGCGCTGGGCAGCCTGATGGCACAGATTGCGCTTCCAGGCCCTGATCGACTCTTCATCGCGCCACCAGGAGAGTGAAAGGATTTTTTTCTCATCGGTCAGGCTCTGAAAACGCTCCAGAGAGATAAATCCCTCGTTTTCCATCAGCAGCGGTTTAAGGTCCGCCGCCAGCTGCCTGTAACGCATCTGGTGTTCCGGCAGGGCTTCAGCTTCAAATAGTACGGCAATCATTGCGCTTCTCCTTAGGGTTGATAGCCGGAAAATAGCGGGCGGGAGACGTTAATGCTTCGGCCTGAAACGAAATAAGCGCGGCTGCTCTGGTCGCGGACAGATGTGACAGACGCACGCATCCGGCATATCCGGCTAATGCAGAAAAGGGTCTGGCTGAATGAGATCGAGGTTTACAGGCGGGGAGGAGGCAGAACGAACTGCGCCTGAACCCGGAGAGGAGTCAGGCGAGAAGCAGAGAGAGGAGCGCGGAGCGGGAACAAAAACGAGCAGACATCATTTCCGTGCCATCAGCATGGTCAGCAGTTCACGGCAGCACGCTTCTTCTTCGGCACTGTCTGCGGAGGCGAGATAGCGCAGCAGTTCCATGCAGCTTTTCTCCTTGCCCGCTTCCAGTAACTCCTCGATCAGGAAATTAAGTTTGTCCTGTTCAGAGGCAGCAAAAGAGGAGCTGAACCCGGTTTGGGTCGGGAGAGTGGGATTGACCGGCAGAGTCAGGGTGTTTTGCATCGGCATATTATTGTCCTGTTTCGGGTTAAAAAATGCACTGGTGTTGCTATTAAACTTATACAGCGATCCTTATTTTGTACAGGAATGGGATGGAATGATTTTTAACCCGGGCCTAAGCGCAGCGCGGGATGCAGAGGAAATCCCGGCTAATCATTCAGTTATCTGACAACCCTTTTCAGAAATTTTTTTCTCTGTTCAGACCTAAATCCACTTCACACGACGGCAAAAAACTTTTCATTCACGCTCTTCCCCTGATCGCTGATTTAAGTGATAGTAACGCCGCTTTACATTAATAATTCTCATTATCATCTGTGTGGGTTTTTACAATGAAAAAATGGTTTTTCGCGCTGGGGATGCTCACGCTGTCAGGAATGGCGTCGGCCAAAATGATTACTGATGTCGCAGGCCGTCAGGTTGAGGTGCCGCAGGAGGCAAAGCGCATCATTCTGGGTGAGGGGCGTCAGATCTATCTGCTGGCAGCCTTTGACACCGACGCGCCCTTTAAGCGGGTCATCGGCTGGCGGGACGATCTCCACAAGGCAGACTGGGATGGCTATCAGGCTTATGAGAAACGCTATCCGCAAATCAGGAAACTGCCGACCTTCGGCGGGGCGAAAGATGGCACCTTTAACATTGAGCAGGCGTTAACCCTGAAGCCCGATCTGGTGCTGATGAATCTGGAATCGAAAGCGGCCACGGATGAAGGCAAGCTTACAGAAAAACTGCAGGCGGTCGGTGTGCCGGTGGTGTTTATCGATTTTCGTGAAGCGCCGATGGTGAACGCCGAGAAAAGTATCCGCATCATGGGCGAACTGGTGAACAAACCCGCGCAGGCGCAGGAGATCATCCGGTTCCGTCAGCAGCAGATTGAGCGGGTGACCTCGCGGCTGAAGAACTTTACCGGCTATCGCCCGAAAGTGATGATCGACCGCGCCGGTGGCTACAGCGATGAGTGCTGCATGTCGTTTGGTAATGAGAACTTCGGTCAGATGGTGGAGATAGCGGGCGGACGTAATATTGCCAGAGATCTTATCCCCGGCACCTTCGGCACCGTGAACCCGGAGCAGATCATCGCCAGTCAGCCCGATGTGGTGGTGGTCACCGGGGCCAACTGGAAGAACTACAATACCGTGGGCAAATGGGTCGGCGTCGGGCCGGGCGCCAATGTGACCGAGGCGACGGCGCGTCTGAAGGCGCTGATGATGCGCGATGCGTTTAAAACCCTGCCGGTGGCGCACAATGGCAACGTCCACGCGATCTGGCATCAGTTCTACGACAGTCCTTATCAGTTTGTGGCTATCCAGGCGCTGGCGAAGTGGCTGCATCCCGATCTCTTTGCCGATCTCGATCCCGACGCAACGTTCCGCGAATTTCATCAGAAGTTCCTGCCGCTGCCTTACCAGCCAGGCTACTGGGTGACGCTGCCCGCAGATAAACCCTGACTGACCGGCGATGACAGGGATGTCATCGCCAGCATTACACTTCCCGCCGAATAAACCCGCTCTTTCCCTTCAGATTTACTAACCTTTTACAGGCGCGGCCTCGTTTGCTCTGAGCAGCATGACGTGTCGTCGTCCGCATTCACGCTAAAAATGGAGAGAAACATGCGCAATACCTCGGGAAGATCGGCCTTTGCCGTGACGCTGTACGCTCTGCTGGAGCCGGTGCCGCTGGGCTTTTTTGTTGCGGCCTGGCTGTTCGACATTTTCTACAGTCAGACCTTTGTACAGTTCTGGACTGACGCCGCAGGCTGGCTGATTGCGCTGGGACTGATTCTGGCCATTGTGCCGCGACTCATCGCGCTGGTTTATCTGTTTCGCGGCAGTGACAGTGCGGAGAAGAGCCATTTCTGGCTCTGGCTGGTGGCGGTTGTGATCGCTGTCGTTAATGCGTTTATTCACAGCCGTGATGCCGCCGCGGTGATCCCGCTGGGCGTGACGCTTTCGACGCTGGTGGTGGCGCTGCTGCTGCTGGCGAATGTGCAACTTGCGTTACGTCAGCGTAGCGCTTAAGGAGGAGCCACCATGAAGATACCGCATAAAACGCTGCTCGCGCTGACCCTGGCAGCCCTGCTGGCAGGCTGTGATGATGGTGCACAAATCGACCCCCAAAAGCAGACCGGTCCGAATCCTGAACTGCCAAAGGCGAAGAGTTTCTTTATGCCGCCGATGCAGGTGCCGGAAGGCACGCCCTGGAAGGCGGGTGAGATGCCCAAAGTGGCTGACGGGCTGAAGATTGAAAAGATCGCTGACAATCTGCAGCATCCGCGTCAGGTCTATGTCCTGCCGAACGACGACGTGCTGGTGGCGGAATCAAACGGCCCGGCCAAACCGACGACCCGGCCGAAGCAGCTTATCATGGGCATCGTACAGAAAGCCTCAGGTAAGGGCGGTGCAGGCGGCAACCGGATTACGCTGCTGCGCAAGGTGAACGGCAAATGGGAGCAGCACCGCTTTATTGAGAATCTGCATTCCCCGTTTGGCATGCAGCTGATTGGCAACACGCTCTATGTCGCCAATGCGGACAGTCTGGTGAAGTTCCCGTATCGCGAAGGGGAAACCGAGATTCGCACGGCGCCGGAAGAGGTGACCGAACTGCCGGGCGGCCCGATTAACCACCACTGGACCAAGGCGCTGCTGGCCAGCCCCGATGGCAGCAAGCTCTATGTCGGGGTCGGTTCCAACAGTAACGTCACCGAGAACGGCATTGGCGCAGAGTATCGCCGTGCCGCGGTGCTGGAAGTGGATGCCGCCACCGGCGCCAGCCGCATCTTTGCCAGCGGGCTGCGCAATCCAACCGGCTTACAGTGGGAACCTCAGAGCGGCAAACTCTGGGCTATCGTCAATGAGCGTGATGAAATCGGCTCGGACCTGGTGCCCGACTACATGACCTCGGTGCAGGACAAAGGGTTCTACGGCTGGCCCTACAGCTACTTTGGTCAGCATGTTGATACCCGCGCCGAACCGCAGCGTCCCGATCTGGTGGCGAAGGCGATCAAACCCGATTACGCCCTGAGCTCACATGTCGCTCCGCTGGGTCTGCTCTTCTATGGCGCAGATAACATGCCGCAGTATCGTGGCGGTGCCTTTATCAGTGAACACGGCAGCTGGAACCGGACACCGCTGAATGGCTACAAAGTGGTGTGGGTGAAATTTGAGAACGGCAAACCGGTGGGGCAGCCGCAGACGGTGGTCTCGGGCTTCCTGACGGATGATCAAAAGCAGGTGCGGGGATTGCCGGTAGGTCTCGCCAGCGACAGAGAGGGGGGTGTGCTGATTGCGGATGACGCAGGGAACACCATCTGGCGGGTCAGCGCCGCCAGGTAACCCGGACGGGTCCGTTTTCACTGCCGGAAAGCAGGCATAAAAAAAGGATTTGGCATCTCGCCAAATCCTTTATTTTTTTGTTCGCTACCCGGCTGGTAACCGCGCTGCGAACGGGGTGCTCAGCTCTCTCCACAGAACAGATTGTAAAATGTGCGGCTAAGGATTTCAAGTTTCGCCAAGATACTGTATGTTTATACATGTGTTGAGTGTTGAGCCTCGCCTCATTGTCGACTGGCCGCTCCCAGGGGCACGGTTTTAAAATCCCGGCAGGTATCAGGTGGTGCTGGCCTGTGGCTTTAACCTTGAGTGCCGCTCAGCCCTCTCCACAAAGATGTGCTTAGGCGCCCGGCGGGTAGAGTCAAAGCCCTGGTTGCCGAACAGCGCGCTCCTGTAAAAGGAGAAGGAAAGTGATGGAACTGACTAAGCTGATTCTGGATCTTATCCGGGTCATCTTGCAGATCATCGTTGCCCTTATGCAACTGACCGGTCACGCAGGTTAACCGGAACTTGAAACAAGGCGGAGCTAACCACTCCGCCTTTTTTCTTTGTCAATTCTCTGTCATGCGCAGCGGGTAAGGTGGGGCGACAAAAGCACGCCAGCGGGGCGTGGCTTACCTGACCGGAACGATTATGTCTCTTGCCGCCGTTATGCCTGCCCGGCTTGCGCACACCTGGATCGACGACAGTGTACGGATGCGGGAAACCACTGTGGGACAGCAGTGTGAAATTCTGGCGCACAGCCTGCTGGAATACAGCGAGCTGGGTGACTTCTCCTATGTTGGCGAACACTGCTGCCTGGCGGATACCCGCGTGGGCCGCTTCTGCGCCATCGCGAATCAGGTGCGCATCGGCGCGCCGAATCATCCGATGGATCGCGCCTCACAGCACCGCTTTACCTACTGCCCGGAGTATTATCACGCCAGCGCCCGCCGCGATCAGGGCTTCTTTGCCGCCCGCCGGGCCGACCGGGTGGTGATAGGCAATGATGTCTGGATCGGGCATGGGGTGATTGTGCTGCCCGGCGTGACCGTCGGTGACGGTGCGGTGCTGGCGGCGGGCGCGGTGGTGACCAGAGATGTCGCCCCCTACGGCGTGGTGGGGGGCGTGCCGGCGCGTCCGCTGCGGATGCGCTTTACCCCTGCGATTGCCGCCCGCCTGCAGCGCATAGCCTGGTGGAACTGGCCGCTGGAGAAACTGCTGGCGAACCTGCCTGACTTTCAGCACGGCGATATCGACGCGTTCTGCCAGCGGCACGGAGAGTAGTGAGCAGAATACGCTGAAATGGACCCGCCATCGTCAGCGGGTCATCGCGGAAGGATAATCGACCTGGCGGACCTGTCGTTATCATCACATTTTCGAATGACAGGTTGCCTTGTAACTTTCCTGTGCGCATGACACCATCAATACATGTATAGACATGTATCTTCAACCGTCGTACTGACTGATCTCTTTTCACTCAACGCATCTCTCACTGTTCCAGCGAGGACTCTATGTCGGTCAAACCCTCTGTATCAGACTATCCAGGCGCAGAGAAACCGCGCCTGTCGGAAACCCGCTCGATTGATTACATTCCCTTGCAGGAGCGTCACGGTCATCCCTTCAGTCAGTTCACGCTCTGGTTTGGCGGCAATCTGCAGATTACGGCGATCGTGACGGGTGCGCTGGCTGTCGTACTGGGTGGCGATGTGGTGTGGTCGCTGGCCGGTTTACTGGTGGGGCAGATCTTAGGGGCGGGTATCATGGCCCTGCATGCGATTCAGGGACCGCGCCTGGGCTTACCGCAGATGATTACCAGCCGTATGCAGTTTGGCGTCTTTGGTGCCGTGATCCCGCTGGTGCTGGTCTGTATTATGTATGTGGGCTTTTCAGCCAGCGGGACGGTATTAGCGGGACAGGCGCTGGCCAGACTGATTCACGTCAGCAACGCCACCGGCATGGTGGTGTTCAGCGTCCTGATTGTGGTCATTGCGGTACTGGGTTATCGCGTCATCCATCAGCTGGGAAAACTGGCGAGCGTGATTGGCGTGGCAGCCTTTGCCTATCTCTTCATTACCCTGTTCACAACCCATGATTTATCGGCGGTGTGGCAGAACCAGCACTTTACCCCGGCAAATTTTCTGCTGGCGGTTTCTCTCTCTTCCTCCTGGCAAATCGCGTTCTGTCCCTACGTCTCTGACTATTCCCGCTATCTTCCCGCGCAGGTTTCCGCGAAGAGACTCTTCAGTGCCGTCTTTTTTGGCACCGTGCTGGGCACCCAGGCGTCGATGACGCTGGGCGTGATCGTGGCCGCGATTGCCGGCAGCGCGTTTTCAGGCAATGAGGTCGGCTACATTGTGAGTCTGGGCAGCACGGCCACGATGGCGATGGTGATCTATTTCGCGATCTGCTTTGGCAAGATTACCTTTACCACGCTGAATGCCTACGGCAGTTTCATGTCCCTGACCACCATTGTCTCTGGCTTTCGGCAGCAAACGACGCTGAGCCAGGGCGGGCGCATCCTGTTTGTGGTGCTGATGGTCACGCTGGCCTGCGTCATCGCTCTGCTCAGTGAACCGGCCTTCCTGAAATCCTTTACCCACTTCCTGCTCTTTCTGCTGGCGTTCTTTGTGCCCTGGAGCGCCATCAGCCTGACGGATTTCTACCTCGTTACCAAAGGCCGCGTCGATATCCCGGCACTTTCCCGGCCCGAGGGACGCTATGGTCGCTGGAACCTCACCGGCATCGTGGTCTACTTTCTGGGCGTGGCGGTGCAGCTGCCGTTTATTGACAACCCTTTGCACCATGGCTCACTGACCTGGATTTTTGCCGGCAATGATGTCTCCTGGATCATCGGCTGGTGTGTCACCGCACTGCTATGGCTCGTCGCCAGCCGCTGGGATCGCCGCGGCACGCCCTCTGCGGGATAAAAAAAGCCGCCCTGAGGGGCGGCTTTTTTGACTGTCATGCTGAGAGGGTGCGGGTGCGCCCCAGCGGCTGACCTGTCAGGCAGCAGAAACGTCGGCGGTGCCGCTCTCGGCGTCAGCCACCAGCGGTTTTTCCGGCTGCAGCAGCGTCATGGCCAGCATGCTGCCAAAGGCGATAAGCGCCGTCACGGTGAACATCGCGTTATAGCCGTAATACTCCGCCAGCCAGCCGCACAGCATCGGTGAGATAATCGCCGCCAGATTGGCAATCGCCAGCGTCATGCCGCTGAAGGTGCCTACCGAGGCTTTCGGGCTGACATCGATCACCACTGACCAGTAGACATTATTCACCAGCGCATTGAGTGCGTTGCCCAGGGTCATCAGCGCAATAATGCCGGCGGCCGACTGCATATAGGGGATAGCCATAAAGCAGCAGGCGGTGCCGCAGAGCGTCACGGCGGCGAACAGGTTGCGCGCCAGCCGCAGGTTATGGAAGCGCGCCAGCAGCGCGTCGGCGATGCGACCGCCCAGCAGGACCGTGAGGCAGGCACCGCTCCATGGGATCATCGCCACGTACCACAGCGAGTGCAGATCGTAGTGGAAATTATCCTGCAGATATTTCGGCATCCAGGTCACCAGCGTGAAGGTGATGTAGAGGAAGGAGAAATAGCCCAGCGCGTTGCAGACCAGCGTCCGGCTGGTGAAAAAGCGCCACCAGGGCAGCGGCACACTGTCGGCCGCGCTGCGGCGCTGCCCGGCGTGGATCAGCGCGCGCTCGGCCGGATTGGTGGCGGCGCTCTTTTCCGGGCTGTCGCTGAAGGTCCGGGCAAACAGCGCCATCGCCAGCAGGGAAAAGACCCCCAGCAGAATAAACATCATGCGCCAGTCATGGGTCAGCAGCAGCAGGCCCACGGCGATTGGGGCGGTCAGCAGCGCGCCGACCTGGGTCGAGAGCAGGCCGATGCCCAGCGCAAAGCCACGCTCCTTGTCGGGTGCCCAGTGGGCAATCGCCTTGTTCATCAGCGCGTAGGCCGGGCCTTCGGAAAAGCCGAACAGAATGCGCAGGGCGGCAAAGCCCATAATGGCTGAGCCACCAAACAGTGCCATACCCAGCTCACCCGCCCAGGCGGTGGCGATCTCCAGTAACGACCAGAGTACGCCCGCCAGCAGCCAGACTTTTTTGGTGCCGATGCGGTCAGCCAGAAACCCGCCGCACAGCGAACCAAACAGATAGCCAAAGCCAAAGTAGCCCAGCACGGCGCCGAGCTGCACCTTACTGAAATGGTATTCTGCCGCAATGGCGTTGGCTGCAAATGAGAGGGCGCCGCGATCGATATAGTTAATCAGCGCGATCAGGAACAGCAGTGAAAATATGGTGTAACGGTAACGGCTGGGTGTCATCTCACTTCTCCTGATTGATAGTTTCAGGAGAGCTGAAGCAAAATTGATGCCGGAAAAGCGCATCGCCCGGCAAAGCCCGGCGGGCCGGGGAGCCCGCCCGCCACATCAGGCAGTGATCGCGCTAATTATTCGCCTGCGCATCAATGCAGTGCAGTCACTGCCTGCCGATGGGGAGTCTCAGGCCGCGTTATGGTGAGTCGTGCTGACGTGCGGCAGGGGAACCACCACCGCGACCACCGCGACATCAGAACCCGGCTTTGCCGGTGGCATTTCGCCAACGTGCTGCAGGATCTGCTGCTGATAGGTTGCATCTTCCACCGTGGTCTGTTCACCCAGCAGTACGCCCGCCTCATTCACGTTTTTGCCTTCGACTTTCATTTTATGTGTGGCGCTGGCCAGCATCCACTCATATTCAATATCAACGTGTCCGCTATCAATACAGCGAATGCCGTGCTGACTTAAATCATAGGCCAGCACGGTAGCGGTCGGGCCTAATGAAATTAAGACCAGATCAAAGCTGACCGCCTGCGCTAATACCGTGTCAAAAAGACGATCGTAAACAGAAAAGGCATTACGGTTCAGCGTGGTAATACGTTTCACCTCCAGGGCACCATCCAGTAAATCGTTGCCTAATCCCAGACGCGTTCCGCTGCCTTCGACAATTAATACCCGGCGGCCCTTATAGAGCTGTTTAAATTTATCAAATATCGTCCGGGATAACTGTTTGCCTTTATAGTCGTGATAAGGGCGGGTCACGGAGGTATTTCCATAGCGGTACTGACTATTCAGCAGCGCGTCATAATGCCTGAAATAAAAGGATTTATGGAAGAACCAGAACAGGGCCGATCCACTGCGCATATTACGGGTGGTGCGAAAGGCATCGGGCAGACAGATCAGACAGTTCGGGTTGGCCTGCGGCTCCTGCTGCAGCAGGGCCTTGAGCCGCGCAGAGAGGTTCGGATCAAAGGGCTGAAAGCCGATGTTTTTATACCAGGTCATCTCCAGTTCACCGTCACCATAACGGGCCAGCGATAATTGAGGATTACGCAATAACAGGTCAATCGTCTCTTCTATCGACATAACAGAATAACGTTTTACCCGCGCCTGGGCGGCAGGGTAACGAATCGCGGCGTGTATAAATTTAAACGGAAAACGAAGCTTGCGATAAATCGCATTCAATGCGGACATAATTACCTGCCTGAGTTATTGCTGCATGAAAAAAATCCTGCCTGATGGCCGGATAAACTGGAAAGATAATGCTGATATATATCACAGATAAATGAAGCGGCAGGCTGCGGAAAGTCTGAAATCGTTTTCAGCGCCGGAATGCCTTCCTGCATTAATGTATTAATTATTGCTTTCCGGCCGGTTAAACAGGGCGGTGATAAATGTCTGTCCCGAATAAACGGGCGAAAAATAATTTCGCGCTGCGTCAGTCGGGGCTCGCTGGAAAATAAAAGATGCGGAACAGTCGCGTTGCCAGTTTCAGCAATAAGATTAAACCCTGAACAGGGATTAAAAAGCATTATGATTATTTGACACTCGTTTTTATTCAGCTATGACGCATAAGTGAGCATTACTGAAGCCCGGTTTGTCTGATATTTCTCCACCTTTGAACAAAAGGTGCGATAACCTGCGGCCTGAGGTTAATTTATTGTGATGAATATCGCGTTATTGTCCCTTCCGGAAGCAGAAAAAGCGGCAATACCGGTCTGGATCGGGTGCGGTTAAATAAAATTCATTAATGATTTACGTCTGTACACGTTTTTACATATTTCATGTGTAAGTTAAAATCTCGTTGCATTATGTTTCACGTTTAACGTTTCTGACGCCGCTAATGACCCGAGGAAGGATCATGATCAATAAAATAACCAGTATAATCATGGCGATATTTGCTATTGCCCTGATTTACATGGGAGGACAACTCCTGCTGGCAGGAGGCAGCGCATTTTATGCGCTGATGGGTGTAGGCGTACTGCTCAGCGCAGTTCTGCTGTGGATGAAAAAACGCAGCGCGCTGACGCTCTATGCGCTGCTGATGTGGATCACACTGTTCTGGATGATCCGGGAAGTGGGCTTCGATAAGTGGCAGTGGATCCCGCGCGGGGATCTGTTCGGGGTGCTCGGCGTCTGGCTGGCGCTGCCCTGGGTGGTACGTCCTCTGTTTCAGGGACAGCGCCGCTTTCATCCTTTCCTGGGCAGCTCGGTTATTGTGATGCTGCTGCTGGTCGCCGGCCTCTGCTTCTACGATCCGCTGCCGCAGCAGGGCACCATCACGACAGCCCGTAACAGTTCCGTCGCCGGTGGCGCGGATGAGGAGTGGCGCGCCTATGGCGGGACAGCGGAGGGTCAGCGTTTTTCGGCGCTGAAACAGATCACCAAAGATAACGTGAAAAATCTGGAAGTGGCGTGGACCTATCACACCGGCGATCTGCGTCAGGAGGGCGATGCCACCGAGTACACCTTTGAAGCGACGCCGCTGAAAGCTAATGGCATGCTCTACTTCTGTACGCCGCACAACGAAGTGCATGCGCTTGACCCGGAAACCGGGGCGGTGAAATGGAAAGCCGTCCCGGATAAAAACCGCTCCTGGCTGCAGCAGCATCAGACCTGTCGCGGTGTGAGCTACTTCGATGCCGGTCAGCTGGCGCAGCAGGCGACGGAAAGGGCACCGGCCCTCTGCCGCAAGCGAATTTTTAACGCCACCACCGATGCCCGCCTGCGGGCGCTGGATGCCGACACCGGCAAACCCTGCGCTGACTTCGGCAACAACGGTGAGGTGGATCTGCGCGCTAATATGGGCGAGCTGCGCCCGCACGCACTGATGCAGACGGCCGCACCGCTGGTGGCCGGTAATCTGGTGATCGTGGGTGGTTCGGTCATGG
The DNA here is from genome assembly GCF_003236725.1 of Pantoea sp. ARC270. Lineage (NCBI taxonomy): Bacteria > Pseudomonadati > Pseudomonadota > Gammaproteobacteria > Enterobacterales > Erwiniaceae > Pantoea > Pantoea sp. ARC270. The sequence continues at coordinate 73,987 of NZ_PUGA01000028.1, read as the reverse complement.
ATAACGGGTTCAACACCGGCAATCCGTCAGGTGTCATCCGTGCCTATGATGCGGTCACCGGGCGTCTGGTGTGGAACTTCGATCCGGCTAACCCGGAAAAGAGCGCGCCTGTTGCTGACACGGTCATCTATCCGCAGGATACCCCGGTCGCCTGGGCAACCCTGAGCGCCGACCTGAAGAACGGTCTGGTCTACGTTCCCTTTGGTAATGCTTCACCGGATGAAGTCGGCACGGCTCGCGATCCGGCCAGCAATACCGAGAAATTCCGTGATGCGCTGGTGGCGCTGGATCTGAAAACCGGTGCTTTCAGATGGCGTTATCAGAGCGCGAACCACGACCTCTGGGACCGCGATAATCCGTCGCAGCCCTCGCTGGTGGACATCAGCTACAAGGGCAAGCCACAACCGGCGGTGATCCTGCCGACCAAAACCGGCAACCTGTTTGTGCTGAACCGTCTGACCGGCGAGCCGGTCTATCCGGTTAAGCAGGTGAAGGTCTCCACGGACGGTATCCCGGGCGAGCAGTATGCGGCAACCCAGCCGGTTTCCAGCCTGAACTTCATTCCGCAACCGCTGACGGAGAGCGCCATGTGGGGCATTACGCCGTTTGACCAGATGGCCTGCCGCATCACGTTCCGCGAGCTGCGCTATGATGGCAATCCGTGGACGCCGCCAACGGAGAAAGGATCGCTGATCTTCCCCGGCAACATCGGTGTCTTTAACTGGGGCTCTGTCGCTGTCGATCCGCAGCGTCAAATGCTGATAGCGACCCCGGTGCGTCTGGCCTACAAATACAACCTGATTAAACGCACGCCGGAAACGGAAACGCAGCGGACCTTCACCAAAGATGGCACGCCATACTGGAATGAGAACTTCCACGGTGACTACGCGATCCATATTCAGCAGATGGCTTCCGGGCTGGGCATTCCCTGCATTGCGCCGCCGTGGGGACGGATGGTGGGGGTGGATCTCACTACCGGTAAAACCGCGTGGCTGCGCCGCGTCGGCACCACCAAAAACCTGAAGACCAGTTTCCTGCCCGGCCGCTTCCCGCTGGGATTCCCGATGGGCATGGTGGCACACGGTGGGCCGCTGCTGACGGCGGGTGATCTGGTGTTCCACGGTGCGACGGCGGATAACTTCTTCCGTGCCTACGACAGCACCACCGGCGAACTGCTGTGGCAGACGGAGCTGAGTGCCGGTGCGCAGGCCACACCATCGACCTTTATGGGTAAAGATGGCCGGCAGTATGTGGTGATTGCGGCGGGGGGGCATGGCTCGCTCGGCACCACGGCGGGCGACAGCGTGGTCGCTTTCCGCCTGAAGTAACCTCAGAGACTGAGCGCCATACGGGCGCTCAGTCTCTCCCCGGTTTTGTCGGTGACTTTCTTAGTCGCCGACCTTCACTACAGTCTTACCGAAGTTTTTGCCGTTCAGCATATCGATAAACGCCTGTGGCGCGTTCTCTAATCCCTCAATCATGTGCTCGCGATAGTGGATCTTTTTGCTCTCCACCAGCGGCGTCATCGCCTTCAGGAACTCAGGGTAGCGGTCGCCGTAATCCTGGAAGATGATAAAGCCCTGCATACGGATACGACGTTTCAGGATACCCGCCATGATCAGGGAGGTTCTGTCCGGGCCTTCCGGCAGCTCGCGCTGGCTGTACGCCGACACCAGACCACAGACCGGCACGCGCGCGGCGGTGTTCAGCAGCGGGAACACGGCATCAAAGACTTTACCGCCCACGTTTTCGAAATAGATATCGATGCCATCCGGGCAGGCGTTCTTCAGCTGCTCTTCAAAGTCAGCACTGTGGTGATCGAGGCAGGCATCAAAGCCCAGGGTTTCGATGGCATAACGGCATTTTTCTTCACCGCCCGCCACACCGACCACGCGACAGCCTTTCTGTTTCCCCAACTGGCCCACCGTTGCGCCGACCGGACCGGTTGCGGCGGCGACCACCAGGGTTTCACCGGCTTTCGGCTGGCCGATGTCCATCAGGCCCATATAGGCGGTAAAGCCTGGCATACCGAGAATGCCCAGCGCCCAGGAAGGGTTGGGCAGGTCGTTGCCCAGCTTCGCGATCTCTTTGCCATCGGAAACGGCATACTCCTGCCAGCCATTCTGCGACAGGACCCAGTCGCCTTTCTGAAACTCGCTGTTTTTTGATTCGGCCACCTGACAGACGGTGCCGCCCACCATCGGCTGATCCAGCTCTGCTGGCGGGGCGTAGGATTTCCCCTCATCCATCCGGCCACGCATGTAGGGATCGAGCGACAGGTAGATCGTCTTCAGCAGAATTTCACCCTCTTTCAGTTCCGGCACGGGCTGCGCCACATGGCGGAAATTCTCTTTGGTCGGCTCGCCGTGTGGGCGTGAAGCCAGTAACCAGGCGTGATTCTGAGGCGCGTGTTCAGTCATATTGTCATCCTTTTATGGCCTGGCAATGCACAGGGCATCGCCGTATGAATACCGGAAAAGTGTAGATGACGGAGAGGGGAATGCCTTTAGCACGATGAGCGGCAATCTGCTGCCCGCCATCAGCCAGCGCAGCCTTGCGGACGGGGCGACACAGCGTCTGTCAGGCGATGACGGCCCCTTGCCCGGACGGCGTGATATTCACATTCGCTTGCAAAATCGCGCCCTGATTAAACTGCTTCGCGCGATTCTGCAGCGCATCCGGGGCCACGGGACGGGCGGATGAGTGTGATAGAACTCAGTAAACAGAGAGGAGAAAGAACCATGCACATTCAGCACATGCGAATCGCACGGCCGGTTACCAGCCTGACAGAAATGTCTCAGCGCTATTGTCACGGGTTAGGATTGCAGAAAATCGGTGCCTTTACCGACCATGAGGGATTCAGTGGCGTGATGCTGGGCGCGCCGGGTCTGGCCTGGCATATGGAATTCACGCAGTCACTTACGCATCCCCTGACGCCGTCACCGTCGCAAGAGGATCTGCTGGTGCTTTACCTGCCGCATCGGCCTGACTGGCTGGCCCGTTGCGCCGCGATGGATGAGGCAGGATTCCGGCGGGTGCCTTCTTTTAATCCTTACTGGGATCGGCAGGGCGTGACATTCAGTGACGATGATGGTTATCGTGTGGTGATTCAGCATGCAGCCTGGCATGTCGAAAGCTGATCTTTTAATGAAACGGAGTGTCCCCTGAACATACTTTGCTTCCACACCGCGGCCAGTAACATTGCGATTTTCGATGCTGCCGCCGCCTCGCTGGCGCGTCACACCCCGCCGCTGAATCATCTGGTCATGCCTGCACTGCTGGCTGAGGCCGAAGAGCGCGGTGGGATGGACAGTGACTTACGTCTCAGGATGGCCCGGCTGATTGAGGGCGTGCTGCCGCAGTTTGATGCCATTCTGATCACCTGTTCGACGCTGGCCCCGGTAGCCGACGATTTCCCCGTGCAGGAAAGGGTCATGCGCACCGACAGAATGCTGGCGGAGGCGCTGCATCGCCAGGCGGGGCCTGCGGTGGCGCTCTGCGCGGCAGAATCGACCGTGGCGGCCACCCGGGCGCTGTTCTGTCAGCCCGGCACGCAGGTGAACACGGAGCTGGTGGCGGGGGCATGGGATGCCTTTAAGGCGGGTAACACGACCCGCTATTTTGACCTGATTGCGGCGGCGACAGAGCGGGCCTATCAGCAGGGCGCGGTGGCGGTGGCTCTGGCGCAAAGCTCAATGACGCCGGTGGCACAGCGGTTTCCCGCCGCACAGCGTCCGCTCACCGGCCCCGATCTCGCGCTGCAGGCCTGCTACGATCTCAGATAACCGTGACACCCTGCCGGGTCAGCGCCTGCTGTAACGGCTCATCCGGCGGCGTTTCCACGACCAGGGTGGAGGCAAGCGACAACCCGCCAATGGCAAAAGGAGAGGCGGCGTTCAGCTTCTCTGCTGACGCCAGCACCACGGTTTCCGCTGCGCGTCCGGCCAGCGCCCGCTTCACCGTAGCCTCTTCGAAATTACCGGTGGTCAGTCCGGCAGCCGGGTGCACACCGGTGACACCCATAAAGAAGAGATCGGCGTTGATGCGACTTATCGACTCCAGCATCGCGGCGCCCACCGTCACCACGGAGTGTTTATAGAGCTGCCCGCCAATCAGGATAATCTCCACCTGCGGATGATCGACCAGCGCCAGTGCCACGCTCGGGCTGTGCGTCACGGCGGTAAAGCTCAACGTCGGCGGTAAGCGTCGCACCAGTTCCGCGCTGGTGGTGCCGCCATCAATGAGCACGATCTGCCCCGGCTGGATCAGCGAAACCGCCTTTTGCGCGATCGCCTGCTTCGATGCGGTCTGCACGTTTTTGCGTGTTTCAAAGGTGCCCAGCGCGGCAGAGACCGGCAGGGCACCGCCATGCACCCGCTGCAGCAATCCCTCTGCCGCCAGCTCACGCAGGTCACGGCGGATAGAGTCCTCAGAAAGGCCGAACCGCTGGCTGAGATCGCGCGACTGCACCTGTTTTTCACGGGCGAGCAGCGCCAGTATCGTCTGTTTCCGCTGACTGGAAAGCATCGTTATCCTCTGCATGATCTTTCTTGAATTTGCACGATTGTGCATGATAGCGTGAAGGCTGTCTATCACTCCCGGAGCCTGTCATGCCGCAAGCCTCTTCCCGTGTGCGTATCCTCAATGAGCAGTTGCTGTCAGATAACTGGTATACCCTGAAAAAATATACGTTCTCACTGCTGCGCCGCGATGGTCGCTGGCAGGAGCAGAGCCGTGAAGCCTATGACCGAGGTAACGGCGCGGCGATCCTGCTCTACAACCGTGAAAAACGCAGCGTGGTGCTGACCCGCCAGTTCCGTTTCCCCATCTTCCTCAATGGACACGATGGCTTCCTGATCGAGGCGGCGGCTGGCCTGCTGGATAACGCGTCGCCGGAAGCCCGGATTGTGGCAGAAGCCGAAGAGGAGACCGGCTATCGGGTAACCCGGGTAGAGAGGGTGTTTGAAGCCTTTATGAGTCCCGGCTCCGTTACCGAGAAGCTCTATTTCTTTATTGCCGAATATGGGGATCAGCCGCGTAGCGGTGAGGGCGGCGGCATCGAAGAGGAGGGCGAGGATATTGAGGTGCTGGAGCTTGATTTCGACCAGGCGCTCAGGGCGATTGACCAGGGAGAAATCATGGATGCCAAGACCATCATGCTGCTGCAGCATCTGCGGCTGAAGGGCATTTTATAAGTTAACCGGCAGCCCCCTGTATAAGCGGTCTGCCGGGAAAGGCTTACTGATCCTGAGTCAGAATGCCTTTTACGTCATGCGGTTCGGAGCGCAGATACTGAGGTGGCACCTGCACCTTGCCATCCAGCGCGGCGGCCGCATGCCATGGCCAGCGCGGGTCGTAGAGGATCCCGCGCGCCAGAGCCACCAGATCGGCTTCGCCCTGTTGCAGCAGATCCTCGGCCTGCTGTGGCTCAGTGATCAGTCCGACCGCGATTACCGGAACGGAAACCTGCTCACGGATATCGCGGGCAAACGGAACCTGGTAATTAGGGCCGACGCTAATTTTCTGATCTTCCGACAGTCCGCCGCTGGAGACATGGATATAGGCGCAGTTCAGCGCTTCCAGCTCACGCGAGAAGGCGATGGACTGTTTGATTTCCCAGCCGCCTTCGACCCAGTCCGTCGCGGAAATGCGAACGCCTACCGGCAGTGAGGCCGGAACCGCGTCACGAACCGCTTTGAACACTTCCAGCGGGAAGCGCATACGGTTCTCCAGCGATCCGCCATACTCATCGGTGCGCTGGTTCGAGAGCGGAGAGAGTAACTGATGCAGCAGATAGCCGTGCGCAGCATGGACTTCGATAAGATCCAGCCCCAGACGCTCTGCACGCAGGGCGCTCTCCACAAAGGCCTGCTTCACCCGGGCCAGGTCATCGGCGCTCATCGCGACCGGTCTGACTTCATCCGCGCTGTAGCTCACGGCTGACGGGGCAATGGTCTGCCAGCCGCCGGCATCCGGTGCAATCTGTTTGCCGCCTTCCCAGGGCACCGCGCACGACGCTTTACGTCCGGCATGGCCCAGCTGAATGCCAACCGGAATCGAGGAGTAACGGCGCACATCCTCCAGCACCGTTTTCAGTGCGGCTTCATTCTCATCATTCCACAATCCGAGATCGCCGGGAGAGATGCGGCCAATGTCTTCTACCGCCGTGGCTTCGATAATCATCAGGCCTGCGCCGGAAAAAGAGAGCTGACCCAGGTGGATGCGGTGCCAGGCTGTAGCATTACCGGCTTCGGCTGAGTACTGGCACATCGGCGCAATCACAATGCGGTTATCCAGCGTAAGGTCGCCCAGTGAGACAGTGGAAAAAAGTTGGCTCATGTGATCTCCATGGTGTTATGACGAATGTGACAGGCAATAACTATAGCGGGGGATTGAGGAGACCGTGGGTAATGCAACGTGACATTTTGTGATTGTGTCCCGGTTCAGACCCTGCTGTGACAGCCACAGGGTCTGAAGCGTAACGTTACACCTGCGCCATTCCGCCATCGACAAACAGTTCTGTCGCATTGATAAAGCTGGCGGCATCTGACGCCAGGAAGGCAACGGTTCTGGCCACCTCCTGCGGCTCACCCAGGCGGCCCAGCGGTATCTGCGCAGCCAGCGCATCAAACAGGCCCTGACGCTGATCATCACTGACCAGCCCGCCCAGGCCCGGAGTACGGACAGGGCCGGGACTCACCACATTCACCCGGATGCCGCGATCTTTCAGATCCAGCGCCCATGAACGGGCAAAGTTGCGCACGGCGGCTTTACTGGCGCTGTAAACACTGAAGGCTGCGGTACCCTGAGCCGAGGCGGTAGAGCCGGTAAGAATAACCGACGCGCCATCAACCAGCAGTGGCAGCGCTTTCTGAACCGTAAACAGCACGCCGCGTACGTTGGTGTCGAAGATACGATCGAAATGCGCCTCTGTGATCGCCCCCAGCGGCAGCATGTCGCCTCCGCCGGCGTTGGCGAACAGGATATCCAGATGGCCCGACCGTGACGCAATCCGGGCATACACGTCGTCGAGATCGTGCAGCTGTGACGCATCGGCCCAGATACCGGTGACCGTTCCACCGATGTCCGCGACGGCGGCATCCAGTTCCGCCTGACGGCGACCCGTAATAAAGACCTGCGCGCCCTGTGACGCCAGTTCCCGTGCGGTGGCCAGGCCAATTCCGCTTGTTCCGCCTGTGACCAGGGCAATTTTTCCTGCGAGTGATGCGCTCATAAAGTCGTCTCCGGAGTCGGTCAGTGAATGAGGATAAGCTTCCCGGTCAGCGTCGCTGCCGGACAGGGGGTCACTGTAAAAGAGCGGGATTGACTGATAAATCCGCTAAAATGAAAATGACTATCCACACGGGTGGACAATAGGGGCAGAGAATGGATCAGTTGCTGGCGATCAGAGCCTTTTCACGGGTGGTAGAGAGCGGCAGTTTTACCCGTGCCGCAGATACGCTGAACATGCCGAAAGCGACGATGAGCAAGCTGGTGCAGGAGCTGGAGGCACATCTCTCCGTCAGGCTTTTGCAGCGGACCACACGGCGCGTGACCGTGACTGCGGAAGGGCGGGAATATTATGAGAAGGCGCTGCGTATTCTGCACGACCTTGAGGATGTGGATGCCTGTTTTAATGCACTACGCAGTAAGCCGCGCGGGCAGTTACGCATTGATGTCGGCGGTTCGACTGCCCGGGACGTTCTGATTCCGCTGCTGCCTGATTTCTTTGCCCGCTATCCTGACATTACGCTGGATCTCGGCGTTTCGGATCGTCCGATCGACCTGATCAGTGACAATGCTGACTGTGTGATCCGCGGCGGTCCGCTGATGGACTCCTCACTGATCGCCCGTCTGATTGGGCACGCCACGCTGATCACCTGTGCAACGCCCGCCTATCTGAAAGCCTTTGGCGTACCGGCCTATCCGGATGAACTGCGCAACGGTCACCGGCTGGTGAGCTATCTCTCTCCGCAGACTGGCAGGCCATTTCCGTTTCGGTTTGAACGTGACGGGGAAAAAATCGAGGTAACCAGTGCGCATCGCATTGGCGTCAATGAGAGCAACGGGCATCTGGCTGCGGGGCTGGCCGGGCTGGGGATCATTCAGACCTTCAGCTATTCGCTGTCGTCGATTCTGCGGCAGGGTGAGATGGAGGAGATCCTGCGCGACTGGCGTCCTGCCGGGTATCCGTTTCATCTGGTTTATCCGCAGAACCGGCACGTCACGCAACGCCTGCGGGTGTTTATCGACTGGCTGGTGGCCTGTTTTCCGGCACGAATAGCGGGAGAGGCCCAATCCGGCACCTGAATGCCGGATTGGGCAGAATCAATCAGTTGCCGCGATAGGTTGAGTAACCAAACGGGCTCAGCAGTAAGGGAATATGGTAGTGCTCACCGCTGGCTTCCATGTTGAACTCCACCGGGATCTCCGGGAAGAAGGTTTTCTGGCTGCTTTTCTTATAAAAATCACCGGTTTTGAATACCACGCGATAGCTGCCGGCGCTGGCCGTTTTGTCCTGCGGGAACAGGGCGCTGATGCGGCCATTGTTATCCGTCACGCCAGAAGCCAGTTTCACCCAGTTATCCTGCTGCTTCTGATCCAGCTCGACTTCAATGCCCGCGGTGGGCTGACCGGTCTGCAGGTTGAGCACGTGTACGCTGAGTGGATTTTTCGCAGCGGCAGGCTGAGCGGCGACAGCAGATGCGCCAGAGGTCATCAGTAAGGTGGCAATCAGAGCCGTTGTCTTTTTCATCAATGTTTCCTTTATTGACTGTTGGAGTGCGTGTTGTTTTGCTGAAGCGTAATCGGGCTGAGGCGAAAGGGACATTTAACGGCGCTAAATGTGAAATTTCCCAGAAGCGCATGCCTTTTAGTTACATCATACATACTCTCTTTCGTTACCTGAGTTGAGCTCTGTGCTGACATCGCTAATCAGGATGAAACGGCGGCCAGAAAGTATGTAAAAGGAGAGGGCAGCAGAATCGCAGGGTGGGAAAACAGAGACAGAAAGCGTGACAGCGTCACATAAATCCGTCAGGTGTCAGAGTTTTATTCCGTTGCAGTTCCCGGATTGTAGCCTCTGATGGCTGATAAAATCCAGCTGATTCAGAGGGATGAGAGGATTCAGGGCCATGCTCACCGAACGGCCCGTAAACCACGCGGTTTGCGTCATCGGGCCGGTATGCCTGCGCGACGCACGCTGAATGCTTTGCCTGTCAGGGCGTCATCTTCGCCCGTTACTGAACTGGCCGTGAAACAGAATCCGTTGTCAGCAGAGATAGTCAGGATGCATTTACCCAGGATTTTACCGGCATCATTATCCGCAAAGCAGCAAAGTCACGCACACACGCCAGAAGCGCTGGCTTTCAGGGACGCCGGGAATAGTGGTGATGGCTGCGAAAGAGGAATCATCGGGTGAAGCGGACATTTTTCGGAGAGTGCGAAGAGATTGATAAGGCTTCAGTGGAGGCAGCACAAAACAGTGGAAGCGAAGAATCGCCTGATGTTAATCAGCAGACGTGCCGGAAGATGAATACGCGGAAAGTTATCGTCGCTAAGGGAACAGCCGGTATCGGGTTGACCGGGAATCATAATTGCCTCATCAGACGGGCAGGAACGAAGTTAGCAGCAGCACGGCAGGGAACGAGATAAAGCAGCCACAGCCGTTATCAGATATCTTATTTAACATAATATACATTATACGCATCTTTATCATTATCAGGGTTGGGCTTCGCTGTTTACCTTCCGGCACCTATCCTGGCTGTTTTTTGACTGGCCGTAAATCTCTGTGCAACTCAGCCTCATCTCCTCACCGCCACGCATCCGCTTTTCTGAATGCCTTGTGGTTTGCTGCGCATCCGTCCGGCATTCTCTTCGCAGCCTGATTCACTCACTCTCTTCAATGTCCGATGCCGAAGATGTCACACCCGGCTTCATCTTTACGGCTAAGTGAATGAATTGAGCGCTCACGACATGCTGCGCGCTCAGCTTTTCAGTTCACTCCGCCTTGCTCTGGATTGGGCGTCCGGTCTGTACATCTTTGCACTTTGCTCGTTTAGCGCCATCCGGCGGCTTTACGCACTCCGCCAGAGACGTCGCTACGTGAAAATTAGCGCTCTTATCAGGGCTGACAGCCACAGAAATGCTGTAAATGCGTCTCCTGAATGCCTGCTTTTTACTCTCGCTCAGCGGCGCGAACAACGCCTGCTCCTGTACACGTCCGCGCATCGTCATGATAAGGCCTGCCGCATCGGCCGCGCCTGTTGATGACCTGCAGAGATTCAGTCAGAGACAATCGGTTTTGATAAGACGTTTACGGGAGACAAAACAACATAACATCCCTGCTCTGTCTGTTCAGTAATCAGCCTTAATGGTTTATTAAAACCGGCCAGAGCAGCTAAACGTCAATGCGCAGCGATTATTTTATACAAAAGCTGAATAATCATTTCCTGCGTAAAATTAAATAGAGAATTAATGACAATGCTGAAAACAGAACAGATAACACGCGCTAAATTACTGATTTAGATCAATATTTTTAGCAGATGCGTCAATTAACATCTTTGTTACCAGGACTTTTCTTAATAAAAGGATTTTTTAAGCGATAAATAGTAGTTCTGAGGTTCTGGCTCAACAGGATTAGAAAAATAACCAACGGGTATTAATAAGAGGATTTGCATTAAGAGCGACAAAAAAAGGTTATTCCCCAACGACAATCCGGCGTCAAAAATATACAAAAAATGACACTGATCAAAATTCACGCATATTTAGCTTTGCGTGCGGAATTTTTATTGATCAAAACAGCGTTATTTGCGAAATATTCCTAACAGACGTAAAAAAATCCAGGTCTCTCAGTACGACTGAGTGGGCGGCAGACGTTTTTGTCCCGAATTTTCAATCAATATTACGCCAGGCTACAGAGGAGGTGCGTTAAGAAAAATCCGAATGCAGGAAATAGCGGGTAATTTTCATCGCCTTGAAACGCGGAGATTTTTATCGATAAAATAAATACAACTCTCGCAACAGCACCAGAATATTATGATAAAGATAACCAGAGAGGAAATTCGCTGCGCCAGTTGTAAATATGGCTGTGATCTCGCCCATCGCGCATCAGACATTTATCACCGATGTCCGCTGCAAAAAATAACCACCTGGCCCGGAGGAAATCATTTTTTCTCTTCATCCCTGCTTAGCATGGTGGCGGGTAAATATGAAAGCATCTTTTGCCGGGGATGCATATTTGTTGACTTCTCAAGAGAGAATATCAGGTATTTTACCAACAGTAACTGGATTGAATATTTAAAAAACACCGGATTGATGCTGATTATCGTCAGCGATCGCTATATGCAATCCCTTGCCGCGTTCTGGCAAAAAGAAGACCTGCGTATCCAGACCGTTATTTATGCCGATCAGTCGCGTGAAGAGATAAGCCGTCAGATTAATGGCTGCTATTTCGGCCTGAAGGGCGACGTCAGAAAAAAAGTGAATGCGTTTAAACAGGATGAAGTTCAGTTCCTTGATCTGGCAGTGAATGGACTCTCACTGCCGATTATTGCCAGAGAAATGGGAGTTGAAATCAAGCGTGTTTATAACATCAAAGAGGCTATTCGCCGGAAAATGGGCATCAGCCTCAACCAATTGCTTTCCGTATAACGATGATAAAGGAGTATGACATGAACACCCATTTCAGAACGCTTAATCTTGCGGTCTTAATCAGTGCCGCGCTGGTTTCAGCCAGCGTCTCTGCGGCTTCTGATAACACCATCAACTTCCAGGGCGAAGTGACCACCGAAACCTGTTCGGTGTCGGTGAACGGTAACAACGCTTCACCTGTCGTTCTGCTGCCAACCGTGAGTACCTCTGACCTTGCGGCCTCAGGTGCGACAGCGGGCGAAACCCCCTTCACCGTGGGCGTAAGCGGCTGTACCGGTGACAGCACCAAGACCACGAAAATCTCCACGGTCTTCGTGGGCAATAACGTCAGCGCTGCCGGCAACCTGTCGAACACCGGCACCGCGAAAAACGTTGAGGTTCAGATCCTCGACCCGAAAGATACCGTCGTCGATCTGACCAGCGGTTACACCGGCAGCGGCGATATGACGCTTCAGGCAGGGGAAACCTCAGGCTCAGCCACCTACTCTGCCCGCTACTATGCATCAGGCACACCAACGGCCGGTACCGTGACCGCATCACTGCAATACGCCGTGACTTATCAATAATCGTTTTCGTGCGTATCCGGTATCCCGGGTACGCACGCCACGCTTGAGATCTCTGACATGTATTCACGCATTGTGCTCTACCCCTCACTGTTCGTCATTTTCATTCTGTTGATGACGTTTATTTCGGATAAAGTCCAGGCGAGCGTCACGATTCTGGGTAGCCGTATTATTTATCCCGGCAATGCTCTCTCCGTCGATGTTCAGTTAAAGAACAACGATAATATTCCGTATGTTATTCAGGCCTGGTTTGATAATGGCAATATGGATTCGCAACCGGGCGATAAGAGTGACGTGCCTTTTATTATCACCCCTCCGTTATTCCGGATTCAGCCTCTGACTGGTCAGGTGCTGAGAATCCGCTTTACGCCAGAGGCCTCCTTACCGCAGGATCGCGAAACGGTCTACTGGTTCAACTCCCTGCAAATTCCGCCCGCCAATATTCAGGGCGAGTCAGGCCGTAACAGTATCGTTTTGATGTTACGCAACCGCATGAAACTCTTCTACCGGCCTACGGCGATTGGTCAGCCGGGGGATATTTTCAGCGGAATAAAAATAACGGCGAAAAAAGAGGGCCTCGAAATCAATAACACCCAGCCCTGGTTTTTCTCGCTGACCGACGTAACGCTAAAAACAGCAGACAAAAAAATAGCCTGCGACGCCGATATGATTGCGCCCTTCTCTAAAAAAATTGTCAGGTGCAAAGCGGCAACGCACGCGTTACCCGCGAACAGCGTGGTCTCTCTTTCAGCAATGAATGACCAGGGAGCGAAAGTCAGTGAAGATTATCCGCTTGCAGCCAGGTAATATCCGCACCCTTTTCTTACCTCTCTGTGCCTCCTTCACTTTTTCAACGTATGGACACGCTGAGGAATATTATTTTGATCCTTCGCTGTTTAAAGGTTCGGCTTTTGGCCAGAACATCGAACAGTTTAATCATCAGACGATTGCCCCCGGCAGCTATTATGTCGACATTTATCTCAATAATAAGCTGATCAAAAGCGGTGTCACCCTCACCTTTTTATCAGCAGAAAAAGGTCAGCCCATTGAACCCTGCCTTCCCCTGAATGTGGCGGAATCATTGCGCCTTAAGTCACTGAATAAAACCGCAGCCAGCGAGCAATGCCAGCCTTTGCGTCACTGGTCCTCCGCGGCCAGCTGGCAATTTGATCAGTCATCACTGCGGCTGCAATTGACGATTCCGGATGCGGAGTTAATCCGTCTGCCTCGCGGAACCATCCCCGTTTCCGAGTGGGATAAAGGGATCGCCGCCCTTTTCATCCGGCATAACACCAACTATAGCTGGACGGAAAATACTGCCTCCGGTTACCGATATCAGTATCTCTGGAGCGGTGTCACGGCGGGCACCAATATCGATAACTGGCAGCTGCGCCATCAGGGCAATCTGCGGGTTATCGACAATAACGTCACCGGCAGCGACGCGCGTTATACCACGGTCAGAACCTGGCTTCAGCGCCCCATCGAACCGCTGAACAGTGTGCTGACCGTTGGCGACAGCTACACAGAAAGTTCGCAGTTTGGCAGCCTGTCCTATAACGGGATTAAGCTGACAACGGATGAGAGGATGCGCCCGCAAAGCCGTCGGGGTTACGCGCCGGAGATCCGGGGCGTGGCCTCTTCCAGCGCGCGGGTTATCGTCAGGCAGCTCAATCGCGTTATTTATGAGACCAGCGTGGCTCCGGGGCCTTTTGTCATTAACGATTTGTACAATACCCGCAGCCAGGGCGATCTCGACGTGGAGATTGTTGAAGCGAGTGGCAAAACATCCTCGTTTACTGTCCCCTATGCCTCGGTGCCCGATTCGGTCAGGCCGGGTAACTGGCACTACTCCGTTGCCTTGGGACGGGTGCGACAGTTCTACTCCGTCAATAACACCTTCTTTGAAGGATTGCTGCAGCGCGGTATCAGCAACCAGCTGACCGCGACGGCGGGTTCGCGCCTGGCTGAGGATTATCAGGCCTGGCTGCTTGGTGGTGTCTGGAGCTCTGCGGCGGGCGCCGTGGGACTGAATACCACCTTCTCGGATGCCAAGGTGGCACAGAACCAGACTGCCACGGGATGGCGCGCTGAACTGAGCTACAGCAAAACCTTTACCACCGGCACCAACGTGGTTCTGGCTGCCTATCGCTACTCAACCAGCGGTTATCGCGACCTGCAGGATGTGCTGGGCGTGCGTCGCCAGCAGGATGGTGGCCTCAGCTACTACTCCGACACGCTGCATCAGCGTAATAACTTTTCTGTCACGCTGAGTCAGACAATGGCTGACTATGGCTTGATCAGCCTGAGCGCCAGCACAGCGGATTATTACAATAACCGCTCCCGCATTACCCAGCTTCAGCTCGGTTACAACAATAGCTGGCATAACATCAGTTACAGCCTCAACGTCGCCCGCCAGCGCACCACCTGGAGCAGCGATCACTTCGGGCTGAGCCTGGACGATGGCGATAATAGCTACCGGGAGAAGTACACCGAGAATACTGTTGCCCTGAATGTTTCCGTCCCGCTGAACTGGAGCAATCACAATGCTTCCGTGGCCTACAACTACAACCAGTCTAAAGAGACGCGCAATTCCACGCTCTCACTCACCGGTTCGTCGGGCGAGAACAATCAGCTCTCCTGGTCGCTGTATGGCGGAACCGGGCAGACGCAGAATAGCGGCAGCCAGCGCGCCTCGTTTGGCGGAAACGTGCAGCAGAATACCCGCGTAGGCGGCGTCAGAGCGAACTATGGCCAGGGTGATAACTACCGTCAGGCGGGTCTGGGTCTGTCGGGCACGTTGCTGATCCATTCCGGCGGTATTACAGCCGGCCCCTATACCAGCGATACCTTTGCGCTGATTCATGCGGAAGGCGCTCAGGGCGCCAGCGTGCGTAACGGTCAGGGCGCAGTTATCGATCATGCGGGTTACGCCATCCTGCCTTCGCTCACGCCTTATCAGGCGAATACCGTTAGCCTGGATACCCGCTACATGAATAGCGATGCGGAATTAAGTGGCGGCAGCCAGCGCGTGGTGCCCTATGCCGGTTCCGTGACGCGGATTCATTTTGCCACCCTGCAGGGCAAGGCGGTGTTGATCGCGCTGAAGAGTGACGATCAGGAGATTCCGCCGATGGGGAGTGAAGTCCGTGACGCGGATAATACCGTCATCGGCATTGTCGGTCAGGGCGGACAGGTCTATGCCCGCGTTCCGCATGACTCCGGCACCTTAAGGGTCAGCTGGCAAAATAAAGGCCATAAAACCTGCCTCGTTAATTATCAGATAACCGGACGCGTGAATGAGAATATCGTTCGCCTGGATGCCGTCTGCCGCAAGGGTGAATAGTGTGAGAATCGAAAAATTACTCCTGTATATCGTGTTACTGCTGCTTAATGTGCCCGCCTGGGCGAACTGCAGCGTGGTCACTGCCACCTCCTCGCTCTCTCAGAGCGCCATCGCGGCGGGCTACACCGCCGCCAGCTGGACCGGTGCCTGCGACACCTGTTCCGGGAATGTCGGGCTGCCGTCCGTGATCAGCATTAACAGCGGAAAGACCTTTCAGCCCTCTGGCACCCTGCTGGCCAGCTCGGTGGGGAGCTTTCTCTCCTCGGCCAGTAACGTTCCCTACTCGGCTAATCAGATTCTCTACCGCTGCGCCGTGGCGGATGCCGACAGCCTGTATGAGATGTACGCCACCAACGGCGACAGCCCCTATGCCGGGCAATACGTTACGTCTGAAGTGGACGGCGCTTATTATGATGTCGCCGCAAATGTCGCGGTCAGGCTGACTAACCTCTCAACCGGCGAATATTACAGCCGCTACTGGAAAGCGCGTCAGCTGACGGCCAGCGACTGGTATTCCGATGGCACCTATATCTACATCCCGGCCAGCGCCTTCAGCAATGTGCTGTATGAGATGTTTAAAATTGACTCAACCCGCTATTACGCCAGCAACAGTAATCGTTACGTGGACACCTGGACACAGCCGCGGGGTTACATCGCTTTCAAAGGTCCGGGACTCGACACCAATAGCCTCCAGGTGGGCCAGGACAGCCTCTCCTACTGGTACGGCTGGTACCGTAACTGGCCGGCAGCGTGGAGCACCTACTCTAATGTCACCTATGTGCGCGGCGCACTGTGTGAAGTTCAGGATTATCCGTCGGTGGTACTGCTGCCTACCGTGAGCGTCAGCACGCTCGCGGCAGGCGGAAAAAGCCAGGCACCATTTACGATCACCATCCAGTGCGAATCGGGCGCACTCTCCGGCACCGCCACGTCGACGACCACTTCGGCCAATGTTGCCATGGGCTTTCTGGTTAACCAGTCTAATGCGGTTATACAGGCGAGAAATCTGGGGCTGACCACCTCGGGCGGCGGGTTAACCTGGCTGCTGGATACCCATTATGGCAGCAGTACTGCCGCCTCCGGCGTCGGTATCAGAATTTATGACAGCAACAATACCCCCATCAATTTATTGCCGGACCGCGCCAGCACCGGCACCGGCAACAGCCGCGGCTGGTATGCCTACAAAGATTTAACCTCGCAGGTCTCCTCCGGAGGCAGTGATATCTACAGCGGTGATTTTACCGCCTCCCTTGAAGCCATCAGCGGCCAAACCCTTACAGCAGGAGCAGTAAATGCGCAATTACAGGTTGTGGTCAGTTTTCAGTAACCTCATTGTGTTATCTGGCGTTCTGCTCTCGTCCAGCGTCTGGGCAGTGGTCAACGTGGATAAGACCCGAATCATCTTTAATCAGGCCGATCTGACGCAGTCGATTAACGTCGTCAACAGCGGCAACACCGAGACGTTTCTGCAACTCTGGACGGATGATGGCAACGTGACGCTGTCACCGGATGCCAGCATCACGCCCGTGCTTGTCTTGCCGCCAGTGGTAAAAATGGTTCCGGGCGAGATGCGATCGCTGCGCCTGATGCTGACCTCACGTGATGCGCTGCCCGCCGGTAAAGAGAGCCTCTTCTGGCTGAATATTTACCAGATTCCGGCGCTGAAAAAAGCGCCTGACGCGGCTGAACGCAGAGTCGTGCTGCCGCTGCGAATCCGGCTGAAGATTCTTATCCGGCCTGCGGGACTTCAGGCGCCTCAGGCGACCGACCCGGAAAAGCTTCGTTTCGCCGTCACGGGAGATAAAATCACAATAACCAACCCGACGCCCTGGTTTATGAGCCTGAACGTCAAACCTCAAGGTCAGGCAGCGATTAAAAACCTGATGATCGCCCCGCACGCGGAACTGCAGGCAGAGAGTCAGGCCGCGCTCTCTCACGGAACGGCGCTGAACTATACGGTGATCAACGACCAGGGCATTCCGGTTAACTACACCACGGCTTTTAAGTGAATGTTTTGCAGGACAATGGCGTCCCGGCACGCTAAAGTTGCCTGTTTCTGTTTGCAGTCTGGATGAGGGAAAATGAAACGTTTATTTGTTTACGGCACGCTTTGCCCTGGACGTGAAAATGCGCATATCCTGGAGAATATCGGCGGAGAGTGGCTCGCCGGTTCGGTCACGGGCACCTTCTATGAACGCGGCTGGGGTGCAGCGGCTGATTTTCCTGGCATTATTCTGGATGAGCACGGCCCGCAGGTGCCGGGTTTTCTCTTTACCTCCGATAAGCTGGCGGCTCACTGGCCGATGCTGGATGCGTTTGAGGAGGGCTATGATCGCGTCGAAGTGTGCGTCTCTACCCACGATAATCAGCAGCTCAGCGCCTGGGTCTATCAGCTTCAGCCCCGTGAACAGTGCTGATACCCCGGTTCTGCAATTCGCGCCCTGCTTCCGGGCGCGATTCTGTCAGCCCGCTCTGTCTGATCCCGCCTCCCTTTTCTGTCAGACCTTACAAACAGGCATGATGTCGAATCTCAGTTATAGGAAGAGATCTAATGTATGATGTAACTAAAATAGATTGCCGTTAAGACCTGTTTCGGGCCACCAGCCCGCGTTTCTGCCCTTTCATTCCGGCCAGCGCTGATGCGGAAACAGCGAGACCCGGATGTTAAACAGGTGGATCAGGGGCGCGACTGCCTTACTATCCTGCCGGGCCAGGGGCTCCAGACGCAGGAGCAGCAGATCAAGCTCCTCCAGCAAATCCTGATGCGGTGTTAACTGCAGCGACTTCATCTTGCGCTTCAGATAGAGCGCCAGCTCATGAAACATCTGCGCGCTATCGATTCCATGCCGTTCCAGCACCTCGCGATAGCGCGCATAAAAGTCATAGCAGTTCGCCCCCAGCCAGGTTTCCGTAATCAGATAGCCCCCCACCACGATATCCGGCACCGGGTCGAGCCGTTTCCGCGGCAGAATGATATTCACCCTGTCGAGCATGCGTGCAATAAACTGCTGCCGTGACAGCAGCGTGGCGGCGTTACGCTCCACCATTTTGATAAACCCTAACAGATCGCGCAGGCCGCGCTGTACCGCTCTTCGCGCTATCCATGAAGGCCGTTTGTTGCGGATCAGCGCCGTCAGCACAACGGCAAACATAATCCCCACCATCGAAGAGATCGCCGCATTCAGGGTAACGATAAGATTGGGCACGAAGTGGTGACTCAGTCCGATAAAGCCGGGGATCTGAATCGCCACGCTCAGCCCGATCAGGTTGGTGGCCGGATTCGCAATCACCAGGCTCAGCAGCATCAGACCGGGCAGCAGACAGATCATCAGCGCCTGTAAGGTGTTCGCCTGCGGGATGAGAAAAGCGATGTAAAACAGGCTCACGACCAGCGCAATCATCACCCCTTTGACAAACAGCTTCATCGGCGTCACCGGCGAATCGACACCGGCAAAAAACGAACTGATAATCGCCGCCATCAGCGGTGCATTCGCCCCGTCGGCCCAGCCGCTGCCAATCCAGAACAGACTGGAGAGAAAGGTCGCCAGAAAAGCCGTCAGCGCCGACAGCCTCAACAGCCCTTTGTCGATATGGCGATGCTCACGGATATTACGGATAGCCGCCCCGTCGCCATGACTGTAGAGATCCCCGGCGCGGGCGCTGACATTCTCATAGGCATCGGCAATGCGCACAAAGTTTGCCAGCCGCTCCAGCAGACCGATCAGCAGCAGGCTCTCCTCGGTCGCCAGTTCCCCTGCCCGCCACGACTGCTCAAGGTTCGCCTGCCCGGCATTGATCGCCTCACGCAGCCCGTTAATGTCATTGACGCGATCGTGATGCAGCCACAACAGAAACTGCTGAAACACATCGGTCACGCACGCTGGAAAACGAATGTTCAGCTCCGCCAGTACGCCCAGCCGTGACTCAATCGCGGTGAGCGTCGGCAGCAGATAGGTCAGATGCTGATACTGCACGCTGACCAGACGGATGACGTTACGCGCCGCCTCCCCCTCATAGACACAGTGGGTCAGCAGCGTTTCAACGTTCAGCGGATAACCGGCCATCTGAATCAGGATATCTTCCCGCTCCAGCGATTTGTTCTTTGCCATTCCGCTGATCAGCTCATCGCATAGCCTGCGCGCATTCTGAAACCAGAGATTCACGCTCTGGCCGAGCAGATGATGCATCGACACCGGAAACACCAGCCGGTGAACCAGGGTGCTGCAGAGAATGCCGAGCGTGATCTCCTCAATACGTGAAATGACCGTATTGATAATGGCTGACGGCGTATCCACGTCGGGAAAGCCCATAATGGCGGCGCTATACCCGCCCAGCATAAAGATGTAGCTCTTGGGCGTGCGGTCATGCAGCGAGAGATAGAGGCAGACCGTTACCCACAGTGACACACAGAGGCTGAACAGAACCGGCGACTGCACCGTTTCAGGGTAGATCAGCAGAATAAAGAGGCCCCCCAGCAGCGTACCCAGCAGACGAAACAGGGATTTCGACACGGTTGAGGCCGCATAGAGTTGTGAAGTCACAAAAACGGTCGTGAGCGCCCAGGCAGGTTTTTCAAAGTTAAGAAGCAGCGCCACAGAGAGTGCAATAAACGCGGCAAGAGAAGTTTTGCAGGCAAACAAAACCGCGTTTTTGGTAAACCATTTCATCGAATGAGAGCAACCAGGAGCTTTCTGAGGCGCGTATCCTGACAGATGCGCCTGCGTTTTACTCTCAGTTAACTTATACAAATTATTACCGGCCTGACGGGGCCGGTTTCAGGGGAGACAGGTCTGTTTCGGGCGGGATGAAAAGCGGTTAGCGACGCGTCAGCGCCAGCCGGATGCCCAGCCCGAGAAAGGTGGCACCCACCACCCGATCGAGCGCCTTCTGCAGGGTCTGATTCTTCGCAACGGCGCCGGCGGCACCGCCTGCCAGCAGGGCAAACAGCACATCCGTTATCAGGCCCGTCAGCGCATAGGCCAGACCCAGCAGCAGAAAGGAGACGGCATGATGATCGCCCTCCACCGTCACAAACTGAGGAAAGAAGGCAATGAAGAACAGCAGCACTTTCGGATTGGTTATCGAGGTAATAAAGCCGCGCAGCAGCAGCTGTCGGGTTTCGGTCTGTGCAACCGCCTCCGCGCCCTCCGGCCTGACGACGTGACGGACGCGGAACGTCGCCACGATCATCTTCGTCCCCAGATAGATCAGGTAGGCTGCGCCCGTATATTTAATGACGGTGAACAGCAGCGGCGAGGCTGCAATCAGCGCTGTTAAGCCCAATGCACTGGCAACCGCATGCGTACAGCTTCCCAGCGCCACGCCCGACGCCGAGAGAACCCCGGCCTGTCGCCCCCGAGCCACACTTTGTCCGACAACATAAGCGAGATCGGGGCCCGGCGTAATGCAGAGCAGCACCACCGACGCCAGAAACAGCGGAAAATGAACGATATCCAGCATGAAGCCTCCTGACAGCAATAAGATTTAACCTTTCGTTAACTTATCAGCCCGGAGGCCCTTTTCCAAATGCCATCATCCTCTTACCGGTGTGCGCGCTCTCCATCACGTTCTGTGCCGTAACCGCTCCAGCATGATCAGTGAGTGACTGAAAATGGCGTCGGCGATGTGCTGCGGAAAATCGGCGGGCAGCGCCTCCCGCACCGAGATCACCGCCTGGGGAAAGGCCCGGATAAAGAAGTCAAAAATCTCCTCCATACTGGCCGGATCAAAACTGACGCGCTTTGCCGTGGCGATAAAATGGCGCGGATAGATTTTGTCGATCGCCATCTTTTTACCCTTGGTGGCGCACAGCCCCATCGCCAGCTTCAGCGCCCGCTTGTTGAGGCCGGTGCCACCCAGTACCGGGTAGGCTGAGATGACGTCATAAAATGGCGTCAGCCGGTAACTGCCGCCGCGCTCAATAAACAGGGAGAAGTTTTTTGCATGGCCATCGGTTGCGCCGATCAGCCACTGGAAAACCTGAAACTGCATAAAGCGGTAGCGATCCGCTATCGCCTGGCTGGAGCCCATCAACAGCTGCATGATCGTCTCTATGCCCGGCCCGCCGTCTGACTCATATTTGGTTGAGGATGGCAGCCCCAGCGCCTGGCAGATATCCTCCTGCGGCAGCCGGATCAGCCGGGTCTTATCGCGGGACCAGCGCCGGTCAAACCGCTCCACCGCCAGCGCCCGCATCGCCCCGGCGCGGATAATGGTCGCCTGCGGCACCGCCATTCCCAGCGCCCGGGCCAGCGCCAGACAGAGATACTCATTCTCCACGCTTTCGCGCATATCCAGGGTGGCGGCAGGCTGCTTAATCTCCCCGATGGGCAGCTTGATGATGTGGGAGGTTGGCGTCGCCCCGGCCGGAATGCTCCAGCCCTCATCGGTCAGCAGCAGGGCCGTTTTCTCCTGCGCGCCCGCCACCGAGATGCGAAAATCGGTCTCTTCACGCAGCATCCCCAGCGGAATATCGGACTGATAGGCCGACAACACCTTCTCCAGCCGCGCCTCATCCAGCACCTCATAGCGTGCCTGCAGCGGCGGCAGCGGCATCTCCGGCGGCAGCAGCATGGTCGCGCCGACGCTGTCTCGTCCCACCTCCTGCAGCAGATCAAACGGCTGGCGGGATTTTATCTGATAGCGCGCCACAATGCGGTCACGGATCGCCGGGCTGTCGGGCAGCAGGTTATCGAAAAAGTTAATCACGGCGGCGGAGTTGATCGGCCTGACCTGCAGCGGCATAGAGAGGGAAAGGGGACGCGCCAGCGGACTGCGCAGCCAGCCTGCATCATACTCAAACTCATGTGCGCCGTTTCGCTGCCGGGTCAGCACCCCCACCCGCTCGCCGTTCATCCAGGCCATCAGCTTCTGCATCACCAGTCATCCTCGTCATTGAGTGGCGCCGGCGCCGGTGCCGCTTTTTCCTGAACCTCCAGGCTCAGCTCCAGCGACTGCAGCAGCTTAAACAGCGTAGCCAGTGAGGTGCTGTCAGGTGCATTTTCAAAGTGAGAGATCGTCGCCTGCTTCAGGCCCACTTTTTTTGCCAGCTCACTCTGGGTCCAGCCGTTGCGCTGCCGGATAAGTTTCAGCCGGTTTGCCAGCTGAATCGGACTATATATCATGGGTGACTCCTTCTGGATCACAGAGGGTAAGCATAGCGCAGCCGTATTATCCCCGAAAGGGTATAAATGTGCTTTTATCCTCTTTAACGGATAAATTATATTTTATACCCTTAGAGGGATAATTAAAGTTTTATCCCTTGCGGGGGATAACTCAGGACGCAGAATCCACGGAGAAAGAGGAAGAGAATGAGCAGATTCAGCATCACTCATCAGATCAGCGAGCAGGACCGCGAAGCACTACTGGCGGGACTCGGCGGGTACAACCGGCAGTTTATCCAGACTGAGAACTGGGGGCCGCTGTCGGTCATGCATCGCGACACACAGGGGACATTACGGGGCGGATTAATCGCGTCCCGCAAGGGAAACTGGCTCTGTATCGATTTTCTGTGGGTGGACGAGACGCTGCGGGGCAGCGGTCTGGGCAGTGAACTGCTCAGCGCGGCGGAACAGGCGGCGGTAACGGACGGATGTCTCTGTGCGCTGGTGGATACGTTCAGCTTTCAGGCGCTGCCGTTCTATCAGAAGCAGGGATATCAGCAGCAGATGTCCCTGCCCGACTTTCCGCAGACCGGCATGCAGCGTCACTATCTGACGAAGAAACTCCGGCCGGCATAATTACACAAATACGTATCGCGCTGGCGTGACAGGGTCACAGACCGGCGATGCGGCGCAGGTCTGCTTCGGCACCGGGTGCCACGGCAAGGACCTGCGCACCGCGGGTAAGGCGGTCGCCTTCAGTATTAAACGGGTGATACCAGCCGCCCGCCTCTTTCACCAGGCAGTAGCCCGCCAGACAATCCCAGGCGTGCATATAGGGCTCGTAGTAACCCACCACCCGTCCGGCGGCCACCCATGCCAGCATCAGCGCGCCGGAACCCAGTCGGATAAAGTTACCGCCTGCCGTCAGCAATGCGGCCACGATCTCGCCAACCTGCTGCGGGGTCACGTGACTGTTCGCCCCGAATCCGGTGACGTGGTTTTGCAGCGTGCGCGCCGGATCGACGGCCAGACGGCGACCATTGAGCGTCGCGCCCTGCCCCAGCGCCGCAACGTAGCATTCATCATAGAGGGGGGCAAAGATCACCCCGATGACCGGCAGGTCGCCGCGCAGCACGGCCACCGAAACACACCAGTTTGGCATCCCGTTCAGAAACGGGCTGGTGCCATCGATAGGATCGACTACCCAGGTGTAGTCCGATGCTCCCGGCTGCAGACCGCTCTCCTCACCCAGAAATCCATCATCGGGAAAGGCGGCGCGGAGATGGGCCGCGATCTGCTGCTCCACGTCGCGGTCAGCAATCGAGACCACATCCTGCAGATCATATTTGGTTTCCACCACCAGCGTCTCGCGACGGTTAAAGTAGGAAAGCGCGGTCGCGCCGCCTTCACGGGCAACGGCCTCAGCGACAGCCAGACGCGCCATTATTTGATCATGTGATGCCATGCCAGCTCCTCAGTTTTAATCAGATTCGTGCGCGATCAGGGCCAGCCCCTGCGCCCTGAAGTTAACGCCAACCCTGGTGGCGAGCGGGAGACGCTGCTCCATCAGCGGATCGATAATGAACAGCGCGCCCAGTTCAGTGGCCACTTCATATTCGATATGGTCACCCAGCCAGGTGCTGTGGGTGATCTCCCCCTGCAGTGCCCCCTGTCCGTCGCCGGAGAGGGTCATGAAGCGGGGCCGCACCGCCAGCTGAGCCGGGCCGGTCCGCACTCCCGCACCGGGCAGCCGGAAGCGCTGCGTGCCGAGACGGACCAGCGCCTCTTCCGCGCCGGCCTGCTCTACCTCACAGGGCAGAATGTTCGCTTCCCCCATAAAGTCCGCGATAAAGACCGAACGGGGGGAATGGTAAAGCGTCTCCGGCGTCCCCTCCTGAGCAATATCCCCCTCTTTCATGACAATAATCTTATCGGAGACCGCCAGCGCCTCCTCCTGGTCATGGGTGACATAGACCGCAGTAAAGCCGAGCCGCTGCTGCAGATCGCGGATATCGGTGCGCACCTGACGCCGCAGACGCTCATCCAGATTCGACAGCGGTTCATCGAGCAGCAGCACCTGCGGCTCCAGCACCAGCGCGCGCGCCACCGCAATGCGCTGCTGCTGCCCGCCGGAAAGCTCCGAGGGCAGCCGCTGCCCCTGACTCTCCAGCCCCACCAGCTTCAGCCCCTCACGCGCCCGATCCTGCGCCTCGCGCCGGTTCATGCCCGCGGCGCTCAGCCCATAGAGAATGTTGTCGAGGGCGTTCATGTGCGGAAACAGCGCGTAGGATTGAAACACCATCGCCACGTCCCGCGCGTTGGCGGGCAGATGGGTAACATCCTTACCGCCTATCAGGATGCGGCCCGCGTCAGGATGTTCCAGCCCGGCCAGCAGCCGCAGCGTGGTGGTCTTGCCGCAGCCAGAGGGCCCGAGCAGCGTCACCAGCGTGCCGGGCTCCACGGTGAGTGACAGATCCGGCACCGCACTGAAGCCGGCAAAACGTTTTGAGACATGGTCAAAAACCACCGATCCGGCCTGATGTGTCGTCATACGGTGCTCTCCTGAGTCAGGGTGGATGCAGAGGGAGTGGCGGCGAGGGCCGCCGGTCGGGTGACACGGCGCAGGCGGCGTTCGCCCACCAGCAGCTGGAAGAGACCAATAATCAGCAGCATCACCAGGATCAGGACCGAGGAGTAGGCAATGGCGACGCCATATTCACCGTTCTCCACCAGCCCGACAATGTACGAGGTCGCCATGTTGTACTGCGCGCTGACCAGGAAGATCACCGCGCTGATGGAGGTAATGGCGCGCACAAAGGCGTACACCAGCGCCGCGCTGATGGCCGGTTTCAGCAGCGGCAGCACCACCTTGCGCAGGGTACGGAAACTGGTTGCGCCCAGCGTGAGTGACGCTTCATCCAGGCTTTTATCCAGCTGGCTCATCGCCGCAATGCCGCCACGCACCCCGACGGGCATGTTACGGAAGACAAAACAGGCAATCAGGATCATCGCGGTGCCGGTTATCTCCAGCGGCGGCAGGTTATAGGCCATGACATAGCTCACGCCGATAACCGTACCGGGAATGGCAAAGCTCAGCATCAGCATGAACTCAAAGGTCTGCCGTCCGGCAAAGCGCTGACGCACGATCAGCCAGGCGGTCAGCAGCCCGACAATCGCCGTGAGGGGGGCCGCAATCAGGGCAATCTCCAGCGTCGTCCAGAAGGAGTTCCACGCCACGCCCTGCCACACCAGCTCCCCCTGAGTGAGGGTGACACGGAAGGCGCGGATGTAGTGATCCAGCGTCAGGCTGTTGTCGAGCCCCCAGGAGTGGACAAAGCCACCAATGAGGATCATGCCGTAGATCACCAGAGTAAAGAGCCCCCATGGGATCACCATCCCGTATACGCCAAATCTGACCGGGCGCGGCAGCATGGCATGACGGCCGCCGTCACCTTTCCCGGTGACGGTGGTAAAACTTTTCCCGGCAAGCCAGAGACGCTGCAGCAGAAAGGCCGCCAGCGTGAAGGCCAGCAGGATCATCGCCAGCACCGCCGCGCGGCTCGGGTCGTTTTGCGCGCCGACCACTGAAAAGAAGATCTCCGTAGAGAGCACGCCGTGACTGCCGCCCAGCACCATCGGATTGCCGAAGTCCGCCATGCTTTCGATAAAGCTGATCAGAAAGGCGTTGGCCAGCCCCGGAGCCATCAGCGGCAGCGACACGCGGGAGAAGGTGCGCCAGCGGCTGGCTCGCAGCGTCTGCGACGCCTCCTCCAGTGAGGGACTGACGCCCTCGACCACCCCGATCAGCACCAGGAAGGCCACCGGCGTAAACGAGAGCACCTGCGCAATCCAGATCCCGGTCAGCCCGTAGAGCCAGCGTCCCGGCGCAATGCCGAACAGCGACGCCAGCGATTCGGTAACCACGCCAGAGCGGCCAAACAGCAAAATCAGCGCCAGACCAATGACAAACGGTGGCGTGATAATCGGCAGGACGGTGAGCATCCGCAGCGCTTTCTTACACGGCAGTGCCGTGCGCGTCGCCGCCAGCGCAAACGCCAGCCCCAGCAGCGTCGAGCCGCTGGCCGTCATCAGCGCCAGTCCCAGCGTTCGCCAGGCCGTCCCGCAGTTGCCGCCGGTAAAACAGCCGAGGCTCCAGATGGCCGGGTCCTGCAGGCTGGCGATCAGCCCATCGGGTTTAAAGCTGCCATCACTGTCCTGCACCGCGGCGACAAACAGGCTGAGCACCGGATAGAGCACGAAGGTGGTGACCAGCGCCACCAGCAGCACAATCGCCGCCACCACAAAGGCATCGCCTTTCAGGACGCCGCGCTCTGCCAGCGCAAAGGCAAAGATCAGCAGAAAAACGGTCAGCAGCAGTAAGGCCCCCGCGCCCATGGCGGGCTGTCCCTGAGCCAGCGGCCCGGTAAGGTGCTCGAGCCACAGCCAGTTCCAGCCGCTGAAACCAATGGCATGCCCCTCCAGCAGCAGAAACAGGATGCCGGAGACGCTGAACAGCAGCAGCAGCGTGCTGCGGGTCCGGCCGGGAGGCAGAAAGGCGCAGGCGGTAACGCCTCCCCACAGCGCCACGGCGACCAGAAGCCAGGGCTGCTGAGCGAGCTGCCACAGGGCCGGTGCACTGTTCTCCTCCGCAGAACGAAAGAGCCAGTCACCCGCAAAGAATCCCTGCTCCAGGCTGTACCAGGGCAGCAGCGTCAGGGCTACGGCCCCCGCCAGCAGCGCGCCGGTTAAACGGCGATTGTGCGCATTCATACATCACCTCGATTGGAGAAGCGGACAACTGGCTGATGCCACCGCGGTTCGGCCCGTGCCCGGCGTCTGACGGCCGGGCAGTGCCACGCTTCAGTGCGCGCTGGCACCAATCTCTCTGTCCCAGCGCCCCAGCAGCGCCCTGCGTTTCGCCGAGTCGCCATAGGTTTTGAAGTCATAATCGATCAGGCGGATATTCTCGAAACGCGGCGCATACTCTGAGATTTCCGCCTGACGGTTGGAGGGCAACTGGAACGATTTCGCCTCTTTCATATGGGACTGCGCATCCGCACTCAGCGCCCAGTCATACCAGGCCCGGGCATTCGCCAGGTTGCGCGCCCCTTTGATAATCGACATGGAGCCAATCTCATAGCCGGTGCCTTCACAGGGGGCGACAGGTTTGATCGGGAAGCCTTCGACTTCCATCGCGACCGCGTCGTGCATAAAGACAATCCCGACGGTGGTTTCACCGCGCGCAGCCGCTTTTACCGGTGCCGAGCCGGACTTGGTGTATTGCGAGATGTTGGCGTTGAGCTTCTTCAGGTAGGCAAAGGCGTCATCTTCCCCCATGATCTGCACCAGCGTCGCCAGCGTGTTGTACGCCGTGCCGGAGGAGTTGGGGTTGGCGATCTGAATCTCGCCCTTAAAACCGGGATCGAGCAGATCCGCCCAGCAGGCAGGCACCTTCAGCTTTTTTTCCGCCAGCAGGCGGGTGTTGTAGCCCCAGCCCAGCGCACCGGCATAAACGCCAACGGTCCGGTAACCGGAAATCTCCGCCACCTTTTGTGACCAGGGCTGCTGCTGGTCAAGTAAAGGGGACTTGTAGGGCTGGCTCAGCCCCTCTTCTGCGGCCTGCATGTGCGGATCGCCGGTGCCCGCCCACCAGATATCGGTGCGGGGATTGCGCGCCTCGCTGCGGATTCGGGCGTAGGCTTCACCGGCTGAGAGCCGCACCATGCTGAGCCGGATATCGGGATGAGACTGGCTGAACAGCGTGGTCATCTGTTCACACACCACCACATCGGCGGAGCAGATCATATTAAGGCTGCCCGCCGCCGTGGCCGCAAACGGCAACACCGGGCAACTGACGATAACAGCAGCGAGCAGAGAGGAATAACGCATGGGATTCTCCTTGAGGCCGGATGATGAGGGCGTGCGCCAGCTTTTGCACATGCGTGCAAAGTAGTACGGCGACCCTGTCATGCTGTCAATTCACTTGTTGAGCAATTGTCAGTCGCTGTCACAAATTTGAAACATTCGCTGCCCTGTTATCTTTTGCACACCCTTGCATTTTCAGGCAGACTCAGTGCGGTTAACGGCAGGACGAGGAGAGAAGATGCAGCAGCCCAGGGCAGTGGTGAGTGCACAGGATGTGGCAGATCGGGCGGGCGTCTCGCGCTCGGCGGTCTCCCGCACCTTTACACCGGGGGCCAGCGTGTCGGACGCCACCCGGCAGCGGGTAATAAAAGCGGCGGAAGAGCTGGGCTATCACGTCAATCATCTGGCGCGCGGCCTGGTACGAAACCGCAGCGGCATTGTCTGCCTGATCGCCTCAGAGGTGGATACGCCCTACCGTGCCAGCCTGGTGCGCTGGATGACCCAGTATCTGCAGGAAGCGGGCAAGGTTGCGATGCTGATTAACACCGACCGGTCGGATGAGCGGGTTTCCGCCGCGCTGCAGCAGGCGATCCATTTCCGCGCCGACGCCTCGATCATTCTCTCCGGCATGCCTGACAGTGGCATTACCCGGCTCTGCTACCGGCACGGTCAGCAGCTGGTGCTGATTAACCGCGACGACGCCCTGCCCGGCACGCTCAGCCTTAACCTCGACTCCCGTCCGGCGGCGGAGATGGCGGTTAACGCCTTTCTGCGCGCGGGCTGCAGCCGCATCGCCTTTGTGAATTCGCTGGCGGGAACGCCGAGCCTGCTGAAACGGGAAGCCGATTTTCTGACTGCGGCGCAGCAGGCCGGCATTGCCGTGCAGGTGGAACGGTTCGGCAGCACCTCCTATGAGAGCGGACAGATTCTGGCGCAGCGTCTGCTGACGCGCAGCGTCCGCCCGGATGCGGTCTGTTGCGCCACCGACCTGCTCGCCTGCGGCTTTATGGATGAGGCGCGTCACCGTTTTGCGCTGCATATCCCGGAGGATCTCTGCATCATCGGACACGACAACATCGCGCAGTCGGGCTGGAGCGCCTACGACCTCACCACCTTTGCGCAGCCGGTAGAGCAGTTCGCCCGCGATGCGATTGACTGGCTGGTGGCGGCGGAGGCGCAACCGGAAACTCTCCTGCCTCGAACAGAACAGCCGCAGGCACGGAAAATATATCCGGTCGATGTGGTCTGGCGGGGATCGGTGCGCGGCGGATGAGCGCCATTCTTTATTTTCAGCCGGTACGTTATTTCTCAGCGAAATAATTGAGTACCGGTTTTACGCTTCGCTTTAAATAGCGCTCTCCTGCCCGGAAAAATATTCGGCCGCTTCGCCCCGCAATCGCGATTTCCTGTCTACGCTTTATCTGCATTATTAATTTACTCTGGTTTTATCTGCTCAATGAATCAGCAGTCAGATGTGACAAACATCACATTTGTGCCAGGCTTACAGTCTCAGATAACACTGTTCAAGGAGCATACAATGGCCACACCCACTAACAAGACGCTCGATCTGGATCACTTTCCTAAGCCTCCTTTTGAGGATCAGCCCCAGCAGGCGCCAGGCCTTGCCAGCAAAATGGTGCCGGTTCCCGATCACGGTGAAACCAGCTACCGTGGCACCGGTCGTCTGACCGGACGTAAAGCGCTGATCACCGGCGGCGACTCCGGGATTGGTCGTGCCGTTGCGATTGCTTATGCCCGTGAAGGCGCCGATGTGGTGATTAACTACCTGCCGGAAGAACAGCCGGATGCCGATGAAGTGGTTAAATTAATCGAAGCGGAAGGCCGTAAAGTTTTCGCTATTCCCGGTGACATTCGTTCAGAAGAATTCTGTCAGCAGCTGGTCAAAGAGGCGGCCGACAAATTAGGTGGTCTGGATATTCTGGTTAATAACGCCGGTCGTCAGCAATTTAATGAGTCCATCCGTACCCTGAGTACAGAAGATTTTGACGCGACGTTTAAAACCAACGTTTATGCAATGTTCTGGATCACCAAAGCGGCGCTGGAATATCTGCCACGCGGCGCATCCATTATTAACACCTCGTCAGTGCAGGCGTTTAAACCCAGCGATATCCTGCTGGACTATGCGCAGACCAAAGCGGCGATTGTGGCCTTTACCAAATCCCTGGCGAAACAGCTGGGCGGCGACGGCATCCGCGTCAACGCGGTAGCGCCGGGTCCATACTGGACCGCACTGCAATCCAGCGGCGGGCAGCCGATGGAGAAAGTGAAGCAGTTTGGTGCCGACTCCCCGATGGGCCGTCCGGGCCAGCCGGTTGAGATCGCCCCGCTCTACGTCACCCTGGCCTCGACCGAGAGCAGCTACTCCTCCGGTCAGGTCTGGTGCTCTGATGGCGGCACCGGCACCCTGTAATCCCCTTCTGGTGGCCGCGTAAAGCGGCCATTTTTTTGTCCTGCCTCTCTCCCCCTCCGAATCGTTGTGCCTGGTATAAGGAAAAAGAACATGGAAAACCCGGTTTTTCATTCGCCGGTCAGAAAAGAAGGTTTTGCGGGGCTGGGCGACTATGCCGCCATTGGTGAAGGCCGTTCGGTGGCGCTGATTGCGCCGGATGGCTCCATTGACTGGTGGTGTGCCCCCAATCTCGATGCGAAACCGCTGTTTGATCGCCTGCTGGACGCCGGGCTGGGCGGCTACTTTCAGGTCGTCCCGCGCGGCAGCTATCAGGTTACGCGACGCTATCGTGACAACAGCAACGTGCTGGAGACCCGCTTTGACACTGACAGCGGTGCCGTCCTGCTTACCGAATCGATCAACAGCACGCTGGCGGGCCGTCTGCCCTGGTGTGAGCTGGCCCGCCGCATCGAAGGCGTTAAGGGCGAGGTGGAGTTGCAGATCACGCTGCGCTTCGGCACCGCCGCTGAAACCCGTTCCCCCTGGGTGGCCGACAATGAGAAAGGCAAGGTGTTTCACATCGCCGAAACGATGGCGATGTTCCGAACCAGCGACGACATCACCATTACCGAACTGGATGATGAACAGGTCTGCGCCACGCTGCGCACCACCGCCGGTTCCCGCTCGCTCTGCGCCCTGCTGATCACCGAAAAGGAGCCGCTGGCCGTACCGCCGCTGGAGGCTATCGACCAGCGGATTGAAACCAGCCACACCGGCTGGACCAGCTGGGTGGAGAGCCTGAGTTATGATGGCAGCTACCCGGCGCTGGTCAGGCGCTCTGCCCTGTCGCTGAAGTTTCTCTGGTACTCCCCGACCGGCGCGCTGGCCGCCGCGGCCACCACGTCGCTGCCGGAGGGCATCGGCGGCGAGAAAAACTATGATTACCGCTACGCATGGGTGCGGGACGCCTGCCTGATTATCAAAGCCTTTGTCTATCTCGGCGCGCTGGAAGATTGTAAGGCGGCCTTCTCCTGGCTGTCGCAGACCATCATCCGTCACGGCGTCAGGCTGCGCGCCTGCTATACCCTGAATGGCGATGAGGTGCCCGCCGAGCGTTATCCGCCCCTGAGCGGCTATCAGCATTCTCAGCCGGTGCGCATCGGCAACAATGCCCGCGATCAGCTGCAGCTCAGTATGTATGGCGATATGCTCATGACCGCGCAGCGCTTTATTGAAGCGGGCCACGTGCTGGATATCACCACCTCACGCCTGCTGGGCGACCTGGCGAACTGCTGCGCCGACAACTGGCGACAGAAAGATTGCGGCATCTGGGAGCTGCCGGAGCTGCAGCACTATACCCACTCCAAAATGGCCTGCTGGATAGCGCTGGATCGGGCGGTGGCGCTGGCGGAAAGTAAACATATCGAACCGACCTGGCTGGGCCGCTGGCAGCGGGAACGTGATCGTATCCGCGACTGGATTGAGTCGCACTGCTGGTCAGAAACGCAGCAGGCTTACCTCTTCTACGTCGGCAGTGATGCACGCCTGGACGCCTCGCTGGCGCTGGTTCACAGCTATGGCAATGCGGTTAATCCGCAGCGGATGCTCTCCACCTACCACGCTATCCGGCAGAAGCTGGGCGACGGCAGCGCCATGCTCTATCGCTACAGCGGCGTCAGGCAGGAGGAGAGTACCTTTCTCGCCTGCGCCTTCTGGCTGGTGGAAGCCTGGGCGGAAATGGGTGACCGGGATCGGGCGGAACAGGCGATGCAGGAGATTCTGGCGACGCTGGACGGTCAGGGTAACGTCGATATCTTTAATGAGATGTATGACGTCCGCAGTCAGAGCTGGCGTGGCAACATGCCACAGGGTCTGAGCCATCTGGCGCTGATCTGCGCGGCGCAGGCGATATCGGAATCAAAAGGAGAGGTTTAAGAAAGGCATAGGGGCGACTATTGCAGCCGGAAGCGCGGGTCGAAGAAAAACGGCTCCACTACCGCTTTCGCAATGATGCCCGCCGCTGCCGGATGACGGGGATTGAACAGCGCATTCCACTCACCGGTCAGCGTGCTGGGCACTTTGAGTATCAGGCCGTTCTCCGGGCTGGCGAGCCACTCATCGCCGATCTGCCGGGTGGAAGCGGGCGCGGGATCGGCCTGCCACTCATCCGGCAGCGCCGTCAGTGCCAGTTCGGTGATCAGGGACTCCGGCACGCTGATCGCGATCATGCTGTAGTCGCGTGACAGATCCTGAATGGTGAGATGCACCAGCGCCTCCAGCACGCAGAGCGCCCGGCTCGACCCCAGGTAGACACAGACCGATCCCACCGAATTCCAGCGCCCGCCATACGTGCGGGCACCAAAACCATCAAAGGCGGTCATCGCATATTCACGCTTCACCAGGCGAAAAAAGGGAACCGCCATCAGGTGATGACACCGTGCTCGAGCTGGCCGATCAGGTTTATCACCGCCTCCGCCCCTGCCACCGTGGTGGTCATCTCCGCCGGTTTTTTTCCGCCCAGCGCTTTGGCGGGCGTTTCCAGCCACTGCACCAGACGCGCCCTGTCGTCGCGGAACAGGTTGCTGGCGGCAGAAAGAACGCGAATCAGCATGTAGATGCGTCCGCTCTGGTCGGGCGAAAAGGTCTGCGCCGGATCTTTCACTTTGCGGTTGTAGGTGGTGCGATCGATGCCCGCCAGACGGCACAGCCACCCCTCGTCGAAGGTGGACAACGACGCGGTGCGTTTCAGCACGCCGCTGCTGAATCCTGTCGCGATACGCTGATGCGCATCCGGCAGGGTTTCCGGCAGGTTAAGGGCATGCAGCAGCGACGCGTGGCGGCGAGGCTGAGCGGGTGTGTAGATGGCGATGGACATAGCAGCCCTCCTGTTCATTTGATTTTTATTTTAGCGCAAATGAACAGAAGGCACCACCGCAAGTCCGGCGCGTATCCGTTGTTACTCTGCTGCGCCCTGCTCCAGCGCCTGCATAATCTGCCACGCCGCCCTGATGCGCAGCGGATTGGGGTAGCTCTTGTTGGCCAGCATCACAATGCCGGTGTTCTTCTCGGGGATAAACGCGATATAGGCACCAAACCCGTTGGTCGAACCGGTTTTATGCACCCAGCTGGCGCGTCGGGAGGGCCCGACCGGTTCCACGCGGGTCACCGGTTGCGGCTTCAGCGCCACGCCATTCTCACTGTCGGCGATCAGCGTGTCAGCACTGACGGGCCAGTCATAGATCTCCCAGCCCAGCCCCTGATAGAAACTGGCGGTTCTGAAGTAGCGCGACTGCGCCGTGCGGATGGCATTGTGCAGCACGGCATTGCCGGCAGAGAGGCCGTTTGGATCGCTGTTGGCCTGCATGAAGGTGAGCATGTCGCGAGCGGTCGATTTAACCCCATAGGCTTCGGCATCCAGCATGCCGGGGGAAACACGCACCGGCTGGCCATTTTTGTAACCCCAGGCGTAGTTAATCATCATCGACGGCGGCACGGTAATAAAGGTGCGTGTCAGGCGTAGCGGCTGAAACAGCGATTTCACCATCGCCGCCTCAAAGTCCCCCTTCACCATCAGCGCGCCGAAGAGACCGATACTGGCGTTGGAGTACTGGCGAACCGTACCGGGTGACGCCTGCGGTTGCCACTCCTGACAGAAGCGAAGCAGCGACGCCTGATCGGTGACCGCCTCCGGCAGTTGCAGCGGCAGGCCGCCCGCCGTGTAGGTCGCCAGATGCAGCATCCGGACCGGACGCCACTGCGCCCCCGTCAGCTGCGGCCAGACCTTCTGCACCGGCTCGTTCAGGCGGAGTTCACCGTTGCGGATCAGAATCCCCGCCAGGGTGCCGGTGAAGGTTTTACTCACCGAGCCCAGCTCAAACAGCGTGTTTTCTGTGACCCGGCGGCCGGAATCGGTGTCGGCCACGCCCGCATTCACAAACTGCGTCCGGCCTTTGTAGAGCACCGCCACCGACATACCGGGGATCGCCTGCTGCTCCATCAGCGGTTCAATCGCGGCTTTAACCAGAGAAGTGACCTGCTGTGAAGAGAGATCGGCGGCGACACAGCGGACAGAAAGCGAAAGCAGAACAAAACAAAACAGAGACTTTTTCATTAGCAACGAAGAGGGTTCACCGGGTCAGATTATTTACACTGGTCAGCACATGCCTGCACGCAGATCTGCGCCTGCGTACTGCAGGCACCGCTGTCGCGGGTATTACAGTGGGAGCGTTCGACATAGCAGTTGGACTGACAGGCCGCCAGATCGCAGCGGGCCGCCGCAGGGGTCAGCTGAACCAGGGGGGCGCGGGCCGGAAAAGGCGAAGCGGGCTGAGCGAAAGCGCTGCTGCCCAGTAATCCGGACAGCAGCAGCGTGATGATGCGTTTCATAAGAGTTCTCCTGTAGGACGCTGCCCCTAGTATGGCCAGTCTGGCGGGCAGCGTCAGGGAAATCTTATCAAATTGAGACCACAGGCGGGTGTTGGGTGGCATTTATTACGCCACGGGTGTAGATATCGTTCAGTCTGGCGATGTAACGCTGGGTATCATGCTGCTCTTTGATGCGCAGGATCGCCGCCTCGCCTTTCTCCTGCAGCCGTTCCGGCTGCTCAACGATCTCCAGCAGCGTCGCTTTCAGCCCCTCCACCAGCGACCGGCGCAGCTGCGATTTCTGCTCCGGCGTGGTGATGCTGTATTCGCGATCGGCGTTCAGCGGACTGGCGATGACCCAGCCCGCGCTGGCAGGGTTGATCTCCGGCAGGGCCCGCACATTGCTGGTGATCACCGGACAGCCGTTAGCCTGCATCTCCAGCACGGAAAAACCATAGGTCTCCTGCCAGGTCGGCAACAGGCCGACGTCGCTCTCGCGGAACAGCTGCATCAGTTCACGGTTATCCATCCGCGCCTGATGCGTGAAACAGCGGTAACGGGCGATGCGGCTCTCGATGCCGCGATAAAAGGCGTCATCATCCTGAAACTGGCGATGGGCGACGTTGTGACGTTTGGTGAGTTCACCGATCAGCTGCACGTCCAGCTGCGACTCCTCCAGGCGGCGCTCTTCAATCAGCTCACTGATCGCCAGCACCACTTCCGCTCCGCCTTTGCGATAAAACTCATTACCGGCAAAGACCAGCTTCAGCACACCCGGCTGGCGTGGCGCCTTATGCTGCACAAACAGCGTCTGAGGCGGATGCAGCACCAGCGTTTTCCGCCGGATTTTCTGCGCCTCATCCGGGCTGAACAGCTTCATCTGAATATTCAGCGTCGCGTCGGAGATGGCAATCAATCCGAGGCAGTTCTCTTTTAACAGATGAGGAATTAAGCGCTTCAGCTCCGGGTTATCCCGCTTGGCGACGCCGGGCACCGGCAGCACGCGCGGCAGCTCGGTTTCAAACGAGGCGACCCACTTCTGGTGGGTGATCGCAACTTCATTGAACAGATGGAGGATGTC
Organism: Pantoea sp. ARC270; assembly: GCF_003236725.1. Lineage (NCBI taxonomy): Bacteria > Pseudomonadati > Pseudomonadota > Gammaproteobacteria > Enterobacterales > Erwiniaceae > Pantoea > Pantoea sp. ARC270. The sequence goes on along the minus strand of NZ_PUGA01000028.1, from coordinate 37,605 downwards.
AGCCCGTGAAGCGCCTGAAAACGGCACCGGCTGAAAGACGAAGGTTTTGTTTTTCTTAAGCAGGCGGGTCCGGAGGGGATTAATAAAATAGAACAGATTGCCTTTTTTCAGATTGATATATTCATTTGCCGGATTCACTAAAATGTTACGCTGCTCCGGATATTGATTATTCGTAATTCCAATTTTCATGCACGCTCTCCAGAGTCCTTGTATACGGCATCATCTATAGCATGCAGCTGCGGCTGTTTCGTCTGAGCAATATCCTAAAAAGGCCCGCGTGGCGCGGCCTCTCCGCTTTTGCTAATGATTGCTTACGGTGATAAAGCAGGCATAACAGCGGTCTTTTCCCAGTTTCGTAACACCTGTGTTTTTTTGTGTCAGGCTAACCCCTTGTTGAATATCCCGCTATTTATACGGGCAATAAACGGACCATTTGTTATGTGAATGTTTAATTATTTGTGAAAATTAATATCGCCTGAAATGACGCATATAGTTTAAAACTTTTAAACAAACGAAACAGAAAACGGACGGTTCTCCCCACGCGCTGATGATTACGCCAGGTGGTCAGCCCGCTGCCGATGAAACAAATGATACAGCGCACGCGCGCCTGCACCACGCTGACCCGCTGCTTTGCCACATCATGGTGCAGTTTCAGGTGTCAGGCCCTGCGCCATAAACGCCTTTTACACCCTCTAACCCAATGAATTAACGATAAATTATTAACGTGCACTTTGAATGCGCCGGTCTGGTACAAAAGTTGCAAAAACCTCTCTAAGCAGACAGGAGAGCATTATGAAAGCAATCGTGATTGGTGGCGGGATTGGCGGTATGAGCAGCGCCATTGCGCTGGAAAAAGCCGGAATAGAAGTCGAGGTGTTTGAAGCCGTGCAGGAGATGAAGCCGGTCGGCGCAGCGATCTCTATCTGGCCTAATGGCGTAAAGTGCCTGAATGCGCTGGGCATGAAAGAGCAACTGCGCGCACTGGGCGGCAACATGGCCTATATGGCCTATCACGACGGCGCAACCGGCGCGCCCCTGACCCGCTTCAGTATGGCCCCGCTGGTACAGCAGGTCGGCGAATACCCCTGCCCGGTGGCGCGTGCTGAACTGCAGGCGATGCTGATTGATACCTTTGGCCGTGAACGGGTGCAGTTTGGCAAGCGGGTCATCCAGGTCGAAGAGACCGCAGAGGGCGTCATTGCCACCTTCACCGATAACAGTCAGGCGCGGGGCGACTTTCTGATTGCCGCCGACGGTACCCATTCGGTGGTGCGCGAGTATGTGCTGGAGCAGAAGCTGGAGCGCCGCTATGCCGGTTACGTTAACTGGAACGGACTGGTGACCATTGATGAACGCATCGCGCCTGCCGATCAGTGGACGACATTTGTCGGTGACGGCAAGCGGGTATCGCTGATGCCGGTCAGTGGCAACCGGTTCTACTTCTTCTTTGATGTGCCGCTGCCGAAAGGATTGCCGCAGGATCGCAGCACGGTGAAAGCTGATTTAACCGGCTATTTCCAGGGCTGGGCTGAGCCGGTTCAGCAGCTGATCGCGGCCATCAATCCTGAGACCACCAACCGGGTTGAGATCCATGACATCGAGCCGTTCAGCCGTTTTGTAAAGGGCCGCGTCGCCCTGCTCGGCGATGCGGCGCACAGCACCACCCCCGATATCGGTCAGGGCGGCTGCGCGGCGATGGAAGATGCGGTGGTGCTGGCCGCGACGCTGGCATCTCACTCACTGGGGATCGAAGATGCGCTGCTGCGCTATCAGGCGCGACGGGTGGAACGGGTCAAAGATCTGGTGCTGAAAGCCCGTAAACGCTGCGAGGTGACCCACGCGCACGACCCGGCGATCACCGCGGCGTGGTATCAGTCACTGAAAAGCGAAACCGGCGAGCGGGTGCTGGCCGGTATGTGTGAAACCATCGAAGGTGGCCCGCTGGGCTGAGATCCTGAACCGGGCTGTCAGTGAGACAGCCCGTCACCTTACTCCTCCGCCAGACCGCGATTTTTCAGCATCGGCTCCAGCTGAGGCGCGGCGCCCCGCCAGCTTTCATACAGCGTTTTCAGATCGCTGCTGTTGCCCCGGGACAGAATTTTCTGCCGGAAGATCTCGCCGTTTTCCCGCGTCAGCCCGCCATGCTCCACAAACCACTGATAGCCATCGTCCGCCAGCATCTGCGTCCAGATATAGGCGTAATACCCGGCAGCATAGCCGCCGCCCCAGATGTGCTGGAAATAGCTGGAGCGATAACGCGGGGGCACCGCCGCCAGCGCCAGGTTGTCGCTCTGCAGCGACTGCTGCTCAAATCCCGCCACGCTTTGCGGTGCGCTGTCCGGCGTCAGGCCGTGCCAGTGCTGATCCAGCAGGGCGGCAGCCAGCAGCTCGCTCATCTCATAGCCTTTGTTGAACTGAGCGGCGCGGACGATCTTCTCATGCAGCGCATCCGGCATCGCCTCCCCGGTCTGATAGTGGCGGGCGTAGTGACGGAACAGTGACGGCTCGCTGGCCCAGTGCTCGTTAATCTGCGACGGGAATTCGACGAAATCGCGCGGGGTTTCGGTGCCTGAGAGACCCGGATAGCGCTGCGTGGCAAACAGGCCGTGCAGCGTATGACCAAATTCGTGGAACATCGTGATCACGTCATCCCAGCTCAGCAGCGCCGGCTCACCGGCAGGCGGTTTCGTGTAGTTACAGACGTTGTAGATCACCGGTTTGCTGTCGAGCAGCGTCGACTGATTTACAAAATTACTCATCCAGGCGCCGCCGCCTTTGCTGTCGCGCTTGAAGAAATCGGTGTAGAAGAGCGCCAGCGGCGTCTCATCAGCATCGAAAATCTCATAGACCTGCACATCCGGGTGATAGACCGGCAGATCCTGACGCGGCGTAAAACGGATGCCATAGAGCCGCGTTGCCGCCTCGAAGACGCCATTGTGCAGCACCGCGTTCAGCTCGAAATAGGGTTTGATCTGGCTCTCATCCAGATCGTAACGGGCACGCCGCACCTGTTCGGCATAAAAACGCCAGTCCCAGGCCTGCAGGAGAAAATCGCCCTGCTGCTGATCGATCGTCTGCTGTATCGCGGCGGCTTCCCGTTCCGCACGGGCGCGCGCGGCAGGCACGATGTTGCGCATAAAGGCCAGCGCCGCCTCAGGGGTTTTTGCCATCTGATCCTGCAGCTTCCAGGCGGCATAGCTGGTAAAGCCCAGCAGCCGGGCCTGCTCCGCCCTGACCTGCGCCAGCCGTAACACCAGCTCGCGGGTATCGTTGTCATCCCCTTTTTCCGTGCGCGTCACGCCCGCCTGAAACAGCGCTTCACGGGTCGCCCGATCGGAAAGACTCTGCAGCGCCGGTTGCTGGGTGGTGTTCTGCAGCACCAGCAGCCAGCTGTCTTCCAGCCCGCGCGCCCGCGCTTCCGCCTGCGCCACCGCGAGGTCGGCCGGGGAGAGCCCCGCCAGCTGCTGCGCATCCCGGACCACCAGACCGCCCGCCTGCGTCGCCGCCAGCAGTTTATTGGTGAAGCGGGTGCTGAGACGCGCCGCCTCCTGATTCAGCGTTTTGAGCTGCAGTTTCTGCGCCTCCGGCAGGTTAGCTCCCGCCAGCTGAAAGCGCTGCCAGACCACCTCGACCAGCCGCTTTGATTCGCTGTCCAGGCTGGCGCGCTGCAGATAGACAGCGTCAAGCCGGGAAAAGAGCGGCCGGTTGAGCATGATGTCATCGTTAAGTGCGGTGAGCTGCGGCGCAATCTCCTCATCCACCTGCTGCAGCAAAGGGCTGGTATGCGCGGAGGTCATGGCGCTGAACACCAGATTGACCCGGTTGAGCAGTTGTCCACTCTTCTCCAGGGCCTCATAGGTGTTGGAAAAGGCGGGAGCCTCGCTGTTATGGGCAATCGCATCGATCTCCCGGCGCTTTTCCGCAATGCCCGCCTCAAGTGCGGGCAGGAAGTCCTGCTCTTGGATCTGATCAAAAGGGGGCGCCTGATAAGGCAGTGTGCTGACGCTGAAGAAGGGATTCTGACGGGCGTTCATGGTTCGCTCCTGATGGGCATCGCAAAGACCTATCCTGACAGGTTGCGGCTGAGGCGACAACTCAGGCGATGCGCTGCTGATAGACGCTGATTATTTCACCTGCAATGGCCACGGCGATTTCGGCGGGCAGCTTGCCTTTGACGTCAGGCAGACCGATCGGACAGCGCAGCCGCGCCAGCGGTTCACTGCCGACGCCACGGCCAGCGAGCCGGTAGCGAAAACGCTGGTTTTTCGTTTCTGAACCGATCACCCCGGCATAGGCAAAGTCGTTGCGTTTCAGCACCGCTTCGCACAGCGCAAAATCGAGCGGATGGTGGTGGGTCATGATAATGAAGTAGCTCCCGGCGGGAGCCTCCGCCACGCACTCGATCGGCTCCTCCGGCTGCTGCGTCACCACTCCGGCGGGCACGTGGCCGAACTGACCGGGACGACTGTCGATCCAGTTTATGTGACAGGGTAACGTAGCGAGCAGGTTCACCAGCGCCTGGCCGACATGTCCGGCGCCGAACAGATAGATTTCCGGCTGCGCCTGCAGCAGAGGCTCAAACAGCAGGGTGGTTTTGCCGCCGCAGCACTGGCCCAGTCGTGCGCCCAGGCTGTACTCCTCGGTGTGGGGCGCGCCTGCCCCGCTCTGCAGCATCGCTCTGGCCTGGGCGATGCACTGAAACTCCAGATGACCGCCGCCAATGGTGAGGAAGCTCTCCTGCTGCGTCACCACCATTTTGCTGCCGCTGTCACGCGGCACCGAACCGTGCTCGCTGAGCACGGTGACCAGGACGCAGCTCTGCCGCTTCTCCCGCAGCTGATGCAGGACGCCTATCCAGTCATGGTAAATCATGTTCTGCTCCTGCCAGACGCTGCACGCCCCAGAAGATCCGCTCCGGCGTGGCAGGGGCATCCAGATGAGGATGCTGCCGGTAGTCGGCAACGCTGGCGACCGCATCCTGCAGCGCACACCAGGCGGCAATGCCCAGCATAAACGGCGGCTCACCCACGGCTTTGGAGTGAAACACCGTATCCTTTGGATTCCTGCGGTTCTCCACCAGCGTGACCCTGAGATCGGCCGGCACATCACTGATGGCCGGAATTTTGTAGCTCGCCGGTCCATCGGTCAGCAGCTGACCTTTGTCGTTCCAGACCAGCTCTTCACAGGTGAGCCAGCCCACGCCCTGCACAAATCCCCCTTCGACCTGACCGATATCGATGGCCGGATTCAGCGAGGCCCCGACATCATGCAGGATGTCGGCACGCAGCAGGCGCGATTCGCCGGTTAAGGTGTCGATCACCACCTCGCAGCAGGCGGCACCGTAGGCGAAGTAGTAGAACGGCTTGCCGCGCCCCGCCAGCCGGTCGTAATGGATCCCCGGCACGCGGTAGTAGCCGGTGGCGGAGAGCGGCACCTGATTCAGCCACGCCAGCTTTGCCACCTCGGCGAAGGTGTAATGCTTCTCGCCGGCGCGCACCACGCCGTTGCGGAAACTCACCGCGCTGGCATCACACTCATGCAGCCTGCAGAGCATCTCCGTCATTCTGTCACGCAGGATCTCAGCGGCATTCTGCGCCGCTTTGCCGTTGAGATCCGCGCCGCTGGAGGCTGCGGTTGGCGAGGTGTTAGGCACTTTACCAGTGTCGGTGGCGGTGATCTGGATCTTATCGACCTCAATCTGCAGCACCTCGGCGACAATCTGGATCACTTTGGTGTTCAGTCCCTGGCCCATCTCGGTGCCGCCGTGGTTTAGCTGCACCGTGCCGTCGGTGTAAATCAGGATCAGGGCACCTGCCTGATTGAGAAAGCTGGAGGTAAAGGAGATGCCGAATTTCACCGGCGTCAGCGCCAGTCCGCGCTTCAGCAGCGGGCTGCGGGCGTTGAAGGCGCTGATCTCCGCCCGGCGCGCCTGATAGTCGCTGCTGGCTTCCAGCTGCGCCGTGATCTCATCCAGCAGATTATCCTCTACCTGCTGGTGGTAATGAGTGATGTTGCGCTCCTGCTTGCCATAGTAGTTACGCTTGCGCAGTTCCAGCGGGTCCAGCCCGCGTTCCCGCGCGATGTGATCCATAATCTGCTCGATGGCCACCATTCCCTGCGGCCCGCCAAACCCGCGATAGGCGGTGTTAGAGGCGGTATTGGTGCGGCAGCGATAGCCGGTGATCCGCGCATCGCCAAGGTAATAGGCGTTATCGGCATGAAACATGGCACGATCGACAATCGATCCGCTGAGATCCAGTGAATAACCGCAGTTTCCCGCCAGATCGATTTTGATGCCGCACAGCCGGCCATCCTCCTCCACGCCCGCCTCATAACGCACAAAGAAGGGGTGACGTTTGCCGGTGACACGCATGTCGTCGCGGCGGGAGAGCCGCATCTTCGCCGCCCGCCCGGTCTGACGGGCGACAATGGCGCAGAGGCAGGCCACACCGGCTGCCTGCGTCTCTTTGCCGCCAAAGCCGCCGCCCATACGCCGCATATCAATGGTCACCTGATTCAGGCTGATGCCCATCACCTCTGCCACCAGCTTCTGCACTTCGGTGGGGTTCTGCGTTGAGGAGAAGACCTGCAGCTGGTGATCTTCTCCGGGGATCACCATCGCCGTCTGGGTTTCCAGGTAAAAATGCTCCTGTCCGCCGATGTGAAACGCGCCGCTGACCCGATGCGGCGCGCGTGCCAGCGCCGCTTCCACATCACCGCGCTGATGCACGTGCGGTTCCTGAACGAAGCTGCGCTGCGCCAGCGCCTGCTCAACATCCAGCAGCGGTTCCAGCACCTCATAGTCAATCACTGCGGCGGCGGCACCGAGGCGGGCCGCCTCCGGCGATTCCGCCGCGACGGCGAGGACGATCTGCCCCAGATAGTCGACTTTGTCATGCGCCAGCAGCGGGTCGCCCGGCTCCAGCGGCCCGACATCATTGATACCGGGAACGTCCTGCCAGGTTAACACGCTGACCACGCCCGGCACGGCGTAGCAGGGCTGCACGTCAATGCGCACAATCCGCGCATGCGCATGCTCGCTCAGGCGCGGACAGAGATGCAGCAGACCCGGCAGCTCCGGCTTGTCGTCGATGAAGCGCGCTTCCCCGGAGACATGTTTTTCCGCACTTTCATGGCGGTTACTGCGGCCCACGCCGCTCTGCAGATCGGCGGCATACTGCGCCTTGATTACCGCTTTGTTGAGTTCAGGACGGTTATGAGACATAGCGGGTCACCTCGGTACAGGTTATTTCGCCGTTATAGCGATGAAGAAAGCGGCGCAGCAGGTTACGCGCCACCTGCAGCCGATAGGCGCTGCTGGCACGAAAATCGGAGAGCGGCTGGAAATCGTCGGCCAATGCGGCCGCTGCACGTGACACCGTCACGGCATTGAGGGGCTGACCAATCAACGCCTGTTCACAGTGGTGCGCCCGCTGCGGCGTGGCCGCCATGCCGCCAAAGGCGACGCGGGCGTCGGTCACGATGCCCTGTTCGGTGTGAAGGTTAAAGGCAGCAAAGACCGCTGAGATATCGTCATCCAGCCGTTTGGAAACTTTCCAGGCGACAAAACCAGGTGACACCGTCACCTTATCGATACGAATCGCGCGGATAAACTCGCTTTTTTCCAGCCGGGTCTGCCGGTAGCCGGTAAAAAAGCCGTTCAGCGGCAGGCAGCGCTGCTGCTCGCCGCGTTGCAGTATCAGGCTGGCGTTCAGCGCCAGCAGCATGGGCGACGCGTCTCCGATTGGAGAGGCGTTGCCGATATTACCGCCCAGCGTGCCCTGCAGACGGATTTGCAGGGAGGCAAAGCGTTGCAGCATCTCACTCACGCCAGGGATGCGGCTGGCCAGAAAATCGCTGACCTGTTGCAGCGATGCGCCTGCACCCAGCAGATAATGGTCATCAAATTCACTGCAGACCTTGAGCGCGGCAACCTGCTCCAGGGCGATGAGCAGCGGCAGCCTTTTATGCTGCTGGGTGATCTGCAGGCTGAGATCGGTGCCACCGGCAATCAGTACCGCTTCGGGATGCGCCAGATAGATCTCCGCCAGCTGCGCCGGGGTTTTAGGCAGGAAGCAGCGCCGCCCTGCTGCGCCCGTCTCCTGCATCTCCGGGGTCGCCAGCGCTTCAAGACGCTGCACGGTACCCGCGGCGCTGTGATCAAACTGATCCGTCACCGGCTGCGAACAGAGCTGCTCGGCGGCCGCCATGATGGGCCGGTAGCCGGTGCAGCGGCAGAGATTGCCCGCCAGCGCGGTTTCCGCCTGATGACGATCCCAGCCCGTGGCATTTTTTTGCAGCGTGAACAGCGACATCACAAAGCCCGGCGTGCAGAAGCCGCACTGCGAGCCGTGGCAGTCAACCATCGCCTGCTGCGCCGGGTGCAGCGCCCGTCCGTGACGTAAATCTTCAACCGTGATCAGCTGTTTACCCTGCAGCGTGGAGACCAGGGTCAGGCAGCTGTTGACCGTTTCATACTGCATCCTGCCATCCACCGCTTTGCACAGGGTGACGCTGCAGGCGCCACAGTCACCTGAGGCGCAGCCCTCTTTGGTGCCGGGCCGCTGCTGGCGGGTACGCAGATAGTTAAGGATAGTGAGGTTGGGGTCGAGCGCGGTTTCGCTGACCAGCTGGTTATTGAGCAGAAACTGGATCATGCGGCTTGCTCCTGTGCGTCACGCTGCCAGACCGGGCGACCGGCCACCCAGGTCTGGGCAATATTGCGGTCGTCGCCCAGCGTCATTAAGACAAAAAGTTTTTCCCAGATATCTTTGCTGTTGCCGATGCGCAGCTGCTGCAGGGCAGAAACCGCCGGATCGAGCACCACAAAATCCGCCTCTTTGCCGGTGTTGAAATTCCCGATGGCGTGGTCGAGATCGAGTGCCCGCGCCCCGCCCAGCGTCGCGTGATAAAAGGCTTCGGCGGCGCTGAGCCGGTAGTGCTGCAACTGGCCCACCTTGTAGGCTTCGCCCAGGGTCTGCAGCATGTTAAAGGTGGTGCCCGCGCCGACGTCTGTGCCCACCCCCACCTTTACGCCCTGCTGCCAGCTGCGTTTCAGATTAAACAGGCCGCTGCCGAGGAACAGGTTAGAGGTGGGACAGAAGGCAATTGAGGAGTCGGTATCGTGCAGACACTGCCACTCCTTCTCTTCCAGATGCAGGCAGTGGGCAAACACGCTGCGGCGGCCGGTGAGCTGATGATGGTGGTACACATCCAGATAGCCGTCGCGTTCCGGAAAGAGTGCTTTAACCCAGGCCACCTCCTGCGGGTTTTCGCTGAGATGGGTGTGCAGCCAGGTGTCGGGAAACTCCTGACGCAGCTGCTGCACTTTTTCCAGCAGCTGCGGCGAAGAGGTCGGGGCAAAACGCGGCGTCAGCGCATAGCTCAGCCGGCCGCGCTGATGCCAGCGTTCAATCAGTGCCCGGGTCTGCTGATAGCTCTGTTCCGGGGTTTCCGTAAGGTTGTCGGGCGCATTGCGATCCATCATCACTTTCCCGGCAATCAGCCGCATGTTCAGCGCTTCGGCGGCGCTGAACAGCGCCTCGACCGACTGCGGGTGCACGGTGCCGAAGACCAGCGCGCTGGTGGTGCCATTGGAGAGCAGCTGATGCAGGAAAAAGGCGGACATCCGGGCGGCATGATCCGGGCAGTGATACTGCGCCTCCACCGGGAACGTGTAGTAATTCAGCCACTCCAGCAGCTGTTCGCCAAAGGCGCCGATCATCTCCGTCTGCGGATAGTGTATGTGGGTGTCAACAAAGCCCGGCACGATCAGCCGGCCGCGCAGGTCAGTGACCGGCAGACCTGCCAGCTTCGCCTCAGCCGTCTCACAGCTCTCCAGCCCGGCCACACGTCCGTCACGCAGCAGCAACACGCCATCCTCCAGATAACGGGCCTGCGTTGCCAGATCATCGGGATGATCCACCACGCCGGTGAAGTCAAAGAAGCTGGCGCGTATCGCCGTGTCGGTTGCTGGGTGCATGCTGTTTCCTTTCTGAAAGCGCGATGAAGTGGTGCAGTTAACTCTCTGTTTAACTCTTTGCAACCTGCGTGCCAGATTTACCCTGCTTTATAACCTATATATATCAATTGCTTAGATAAGCTCGCGCCTGTTGCGCAACAAAAAAGCCTGTAAAAAGCATAGCAACCGTTTGCTTTCATGTCGCAATCGGTTGCGAAGCGCAATTGCCAATTCTGGCGGCGTGTCTGACGCACAGGCTGGCTGCTGCCCTGCCCCTTAACGGTGCAGCGCGCCCCGAAAAGGCGCAGGACGTTGCCCGTAAAAAGGGGTTTACCCCCCTGCCCGTTTTTCTGCGCGCAGAAGCCGAAATGGCATGCTATGGTGAAGCCATCGACGTTGAAAATGGCATAAGGAACAGTGAGATGATTATTTTTGTCACCGGTGCGACGGCCGGTTTTGGTGAAAGTATTACCCGCCGCTTTATCAAAAACGGGCACAAAGTGATCGCCAGCGGACGCCGCGCCGAACGCTTAAAAGCGCTGAAAGATGAGCTGGGTGAGAATCTCTACACCGTCCAGCTGGACGTGCGGAACCGCGCCGCGATTGAAGAGGCTGTGGCGCAGTTACCGGCGGCGTGGCGCGCTATCGATATCCTGGTGAACAATGCCGGTCTGGCGCTGGGCATAGAGCCCGCGCACAAAGCCAGTGTGGAAGACTGGGAAAACATGATCGATACCAACACGAAAGGCCTGGTCTATATGACCCGCGCCCTGCTGCCGCAGATGGTCGAGCGTAACGTGGGCCATATCATCAATATCGGCTCGATTGCCGGTAGCTGGCCCTATGCCGGCGGCAACGTCTATGGGGCCACAAAGGCGTTTGTGCGGCAGTTCAGCCTGAACCTGCGCACCGATCTGCACGGCACCGCGCTGCGCGTGACCGATATCGAACCGGGGCTGGTGGGCGGCACCGAGTTCTCTAACGTCCGCTTTAAAGGTGATGATGACAAAGCCGGCCAGGTCTATGAGGGTGCCACCGCCCTGACCCCGGAAGATGTCACGGAAGCGGTTTACTGGGTAGCCACACTGCCAGCGCACGTCAACATCAACACGCTGGAGATGATGCCGGTCAGCCAGACGCTGGCGGGCCTGAAGGTGCATAAGCCTTAATCCTCTGCGCGCCAGCTCTCCCGGCTGGCGCTAACCACGTCCCCAGCCCAGAACGATTATCAGCATGCCGCTGAACGCGATCAGTGCGCCACTCCAGTCCCAGACGCTCAGCTTCACGCCATCCACCACCCGCAGCCAGAGCAGCGCGGTGAGCACATAGACGCCCCCATACGCGGCATAGACCCGGCCGCTGGCGGCAGGATGCAGGGTCAGCAGCCAGACAAACAGCGCCAGGCTGGCCGCCGCCGGCAGTAACAGCCAGACCGGGCCGCCTTTTTTCAGCCATAACCACGGCAGAAAGCAGCCCGTGATCTCCGCCAGGGCGGTGATAAAAAACAGCAAGGCGGTTTTAATCAGCACCCATACCTCTCCTGAACTTAAACAAACCACGCACCACTGGTGAGCAAAGAAACGGCGATGATATACTACCCGGACCCGCTGCAACAGCCGTCCCGGATGGCGATGTTGGCGAAAACGAAAGGATAGTCTGATGAAAAAAATGATCCCTGCTCTGCTTCTGGTTCTGCTGTCTGGTACCGCCTTCACGGCGGGTGCGACCACCAACCGCCTGATCATCGAAGATGGCAGTTCTGCGCTGAGTAACGAAGCGGCTCGCCAGAATAAAGAGCAATGGAATGACACGCGGATGCTGCGCAACAAGGTGAACAGCCGCGTAGAAAAAGAGTTTGATAAAACCGACCGCGCGTTCGACACCCGCGACAAGTGCGAGCAGAGCCTCAATCTGAACGCCTACTGGGAGCCCAACACCCTGCGCTGTCTGGACCGCCGTTCAGGCCGCCCGGTCACTCCCTGAATTTGCGCTATAGTAATGACGGACGACTAACATAAGGAAGACGTGATGAAGCTACAGAGGGTTTTGTTCACCGCAGCGTTGTTCTCGCTGCCGCTGATGGCGCAGGCTTCCTGCGAATCGGTAAAAGCCGACATCAGTCAGAAAATTGTTCAGAACGGCGTGCCTGAATCGGGCTTCACTCTCGACATCGTCGCCAACGATCAGGTCGATCAGGCGGGCGGTCAGGTGGTCGGGCATTGTGAAAACGACAGCCAGAAGATTGTCTACAAGCGCACCGGCCGGGATGACGAGGCCAGCGTGCCCGCCAGTGCCGGCAGTTCTCAGGACGCGCCTGCGCAGCAATAAACCTGTGTTAATCAGGGCGACGGTCTGTCGCCCTGCCGTTTACTCCGCCTGTTCCGGCCGCTGACGCGGCATCATCCACGCCACACCCAGCGCAAACAGCGCAATCACCAGCGCCACCACAAACACCCAGTGCAGTGAGGCTGCAATCGCCTGCACCATCTGCTGCAGCGCCTGTGGCGCCAGCTGCTGACGGCTGGGTTCAGACATAATCTGCTGCACCGGATCGGCCACCTGCGGCAGCCGCCACTGCAGATTGAGATTGAGCACCGCCCCCATGATCGCCGTGCCCACCGCCGAACCGATCATCCTGCTGAACATCACCGAGGCGGTACAGATTCCGCGAATCTGATAGTCCGCCTCGTTTTGCACGGAGACCAGAAACGTGGTGCTGGTCATCCCCATGCCGGTGCCAATCAGGAAGGCGGTAAAGCCCGCCTGATAGAGTGAGCTCGCGGGCTGAAGCAGCAGCAGTAAGGCGCTGCCGCTGACCAGCAGCAGCGCGCCGAGCTGGGCGGTAAAGCGATAGGAGGTCAGCAGCATCAGCCTGCCGCTCAGGGTGCTGGCCAGCGGCCAGCCAATCGACATCATCGCCAGCGCGCTGCCCGCCTGTAACGGCGTGCCGCCGCGGATCCCCTGAATCCAGGTCGGCAGAAACGCACTGATCCCCATCATGGCCGCGCCGATAATCAGGTTGCCCGCATTACCGGCAATGATCAGCCGGCTGCGCCAGATCACCAGCGGAAACAGCGGTGCCGCGGCCCGCTGCTCGTGGCGTTTCAGCTGCCAGCCTGCCAGCAGTGAACAGAGCAGAAAAGGGATCAGCCAGTATCCGAGCAGCTCGGCCTGCAACAGCGCCACCAGCAGCGCGGAGACGCAGAGCATCAACCAGCCGCTGCCCGCGAGATTGAGGGGAGCCGATTTCTCCTCCTGCTGATGCGCCGGTAACCAGCGCGCCAGCATCAGCATACTGATCAGGCCAATCGGCAGATTGACCCAGAAAATCACGGACCAGCTGAAGTGCTGCACCAACCAGGCACCGGTCAGCGGCCCGACGATGGCCGCCACGCCCCAGACGCTGGAGAGCCAGCCCTGAACGCTGGCGCGCTCGCGCGGCGAATAGATGTCCGCCACGATGGTGGAGCTGATCGGCATAATGGCCCCCGCCCCCAGCCCCTGAAACGCCCGGAACAGGATCAGCCAGGTCATGGAGTGGGCGAAGCCACACAGCACCGATCCGATCAGGAAAAGGGAGGTGCCGGTAAAAAACATGGTTTTACGCCCCACCTTATCCGCCAGCCGGCCATAGAGCGGCACGCTGACCGCCTGCGTCAGCAGATAGATGGAGAAGACCCAGCCAAACTGCGAAAAACCGCCAAGGTCGGCAATGATGGTGGGCATGGCGGTGGCCACGATGGTGACCTCGATAGCCGCCATAAACATCGCCAGCATGCAGGCAATCAGTATCCAGTGGCGGTGTCCGGTCCGGAGTTGTGCACTTTCAGTCATAGGGTTCCTTTTTTATCAGCAAGGCTAGCTGAAAATCAGCCCGTGCAGTTTCCTGAACGTGCGCATTTCCTGCACCATCTGTGACGGTGTCACTAAAAGTCGATGAATTTTTTTTATTGACGCATCAGCCCAGTGGCTACGCGGCCTTAACACCATTTTAACCAGTTTCTCACTCGCCTGAGAAAGGCTGAAAAGCTGGCTTGCCGGGTAAAGGGCTGCTATAGCAGTAAAGCATCTTTCTCAGTGTTCACTGAAAAAGAGTAGGTAAATACGCATTTTGTCTACATTTTATCGCAGTTTCGGTTTTGGGTGCGGCGGCCTTTTTTGCTGCATCTGTCGGACTGTTTAGCGCTGTTATAACAATTGAGATCGTTATCAGGGAGATTCTCCTATGCAAAATGCTTCACTGGCCCGACGCGCCGGTCTGGCACTGCTTGCAGTGGTCGCAGTGATTGCGGTGCTGATCTGGGGCCTCGGCTGGGATCAGCTGGTCGCCCGTAAGGTCGACCTGCTTTATCTCGGGCAACAACACCTCTTCTTAGTGTTCTGGTCAATGCTGTTCGCCCTGCTGGTCGGTATTCCCAGCGGCATCCTGCTCAGTCGCCCGTTTGCCCGCCGCTGGGCCGAGTATGTGATGCAGATTTTCAACATCGGTAACACCCTGCCGCCGCTGGCGGTGCTGGCTCTGGCGATGGTCATTATCGGGATTGGCGACCGTCCGGCGCTGATAGCCCTGTTTCTGGCCTCGCTGCTGCCTATCGTCCGCAACACCTTCTCCGGCCTGAGCGCCGTTCCCCCGTCACTGATTGAAGCCGCCAACGGCATCGGTATGACTAAACTGCAGCGTCTGCGCCGGGTGGAGTTGCCGAATGCCCTGCCGGTGATCCTCTCCGGCGTGCGCATCGCAACGGCCATCAATGTCGGAACCGCTCCGCTGGCGTTCCTGATCGGGGCCAGCAGCTTCGGCGAGCTGATCTTCCCCGGCATCTATCTGAATGACTTTCCGACGCTGATCTTGGGCGCTGTTGCTACCGCACTGGTGGCACTGGTGCTGGATATGTTGCTGGCTGCACTGGGCCGCTTACTGAGTCCGCACGCGGCGGTCTGACCACAAGGAGCTTTGCAATGCTAACGCACTGGATAAAGAAGAGCGTGGTGGCGCTTACCGCGACGCTGCTGCTAAGCCAGACGGCACAGGCAGCTGCCCCGCTGGTGATGGCGACCAAGAGTTTTACCGAGCAGCATATTCTCTCCGCCATGACCGTGCTGTGGCTGAAGAAGAAAGGCTTTGAGGTGGTGCCCAAACGGAATATTGCCACCACCATCGGCCGTAACGCGCTGCTGAACAAGCAGATCGACATGGTCTGGGAGTACACCGGGACCTCACTGATTATTTTCAACCACATCAGCCAGCCGATGTCGTCTCAGCAGGCCTATGAGACGGTGAAAAAACTGGATGCAAAACTGGGGCTGGTCTGGCTTGACCCGGCACCGATGAACAATACCTACGCCTTTGCCATGACCCGGAAACGGGCCGAAAAAGAGGGCATCAGCACGATGTCGCAGCTGGTCGCAAAGATTGAGCAGGTGCGGAAGACCGACCCGGACCATAACTGGCGACTCGGGCTGGACCTGGAGTTTTCCGGGCGTAGCGACGGCATGAAGCCGCTGCAGAAAACCTACGACCTGACGCTGGATCGCCCGCAGATCCGGCAGATGGACCCCGGTCTGGTCTATAACGCCATTCGCGACGGCTTTGTCGATGCCGGTCTGATCTACACCACCGATGGCCGGGTAAAAGGATTTGACCTGAAAGTGCTGGAAGATGATAAGCATTTCTTCCCCAGCTACAACGTGACGCCTGTGGTGCGTCAGGATGTGCTGGCAAGCCATCCGGGTCTGGACACCGCGCTCAATCAGCTCTCGGCGCAGATCACCGATGAGGCGATTACCGAGCTGAACAAGCGGGTCGACATCGATCATCAGTCACCGGAGAAAGTGGCGCGTGATTTCCTTAAATCCAAAAACATGCTGTAAGGAGGCACTGTGGATACCCTTCACTACATCATGGATAACTGGAATACCCTGCTGACCCTGAGCTGGCAGCACAGCTGGCTGGTGCTGGTCGCGGTCGGACTGGCGATTGTCATTGGCGTGCCGCTTGGCATTCTGATTGTCCGGGTCCGGTGGCTGGCGGCCCCGATCCTCGGCATCGCCACCGTGGTGCTGACCATCCCGACCATTGCGCTGTTTGGTCTGATGATCCCGCTCTTTTCACTGATCGGTCAGGGCATCGGTGCGCTGCCCGCCATCACCGCTGTGTTCCTCTACTCCCTGCTGCCGATTGTGCGCAACACGCACACCGCACTGGAGAACCTGCCGGGCGGTCTGCGTGAGGCGGGTCGTGGTATCGGCATGACCTTCTGGCAGCGTCTGCGCTGGGTGGAGATCCCGATGGCGCTGCCGGTCATTTTTGGCGGCATCCGCACCGCCGTGGTGATGAACGTCGGCGTCATGGCGATTGCCGCCGTGATTGGAGCCGGCGGCCTGGGCCAGCTGCTGCTGGATGGCATCAGCGGCAGTGATATTCGCATGTTAATTGCCGGGGCACTGATGATCTGTCTGCTGGCTATTGTTCTTGACTGGCTGCTGCACCGTTTGCAGCAGGCGCTGACTCCTAAGGGGATTCGATAATGATCACGCTGGAAAACCTGACGAAAACCTTTACCCAGAAAAACGGCACCACCAACAAAGCCGTCGATAACGTCAGCCTGCATGTGCCAGCCGGTGAGATGTGCGTCCTGCTGGGGCCATCGGGCTGCGGAAAAACCACTACCCTGAAGATGATTAACCGCCTTATCCCTGCCACCAGTGGCCGGATTCTGATCAATGGCGAAGATACCAGTACGCAGGACACCACCACCCTGCGTCGCAACATCGGCTATGTGATCCAGCAGATTGGACTGTTCCCGAACATGACCATCGAAGAGAACATTACCGTGGTGCCGCGCATGCTGGGCTGGGATAAGAAGCAGTGTCACGAGCGCGCGACCGAGCTGATGAGCATGGTGGCGCTGGACCCGACTAAATTCCTGCATCGCTATCCGCGAGAGATGTCCGGCGGTCAGCAGCAGCGCATCGGGGTGATTCGTGCGCTGGCGGCGGATCCACCGGTGCTGCTGATGGATGAGCCTTTCGGGGCGGTTGACCCGATTAACCGTGAAGTCATTCAGAACGAGTTTCTTGATATGCAGCGTCAGCTGAAGAAAACCGTGATGCTTGTGAGTCACGATATCGATGAGGCGCTGAAGCTCGGCGACCGGATTGCGGTGTTTGGTCAGGGTAAGATCGTGCAGTGCGCCAGCCCGGATGAGCTGCTGGCCACACCGGCGAACGATTTCGTCGGCTCGTTTGTCGGCCAGGACCGCACGCTGAAGCGCCTGCTGCTGGTGCAGGCGGGGGACGTCACCGATCAGCAGCCCACCATTACCGTGCGTCGTTCTACGCCGCTGGAGGAAGCCTTTGGCACCATGGATGAGAACGATATGCGCTCGATTACCGTGGTCGATGAGGATGGCAAACCGCTGGGCTTCGTGAAGCGTCGCGAGGCACGCAACGTCAGCGGCCGCTGTGAAGAGCGCCTGCACACCTTTAAGGTGACCGGCAAAGCGGAAGAGAACCTGCGCGTAGTGCTGTCAAAGCTCTATGAACACAACACGGTCTGGATGCCGATTGTTGATGAGGAGGGTCGCTACAGCGGTGAGATTTCACAGGATTATATCGCCGACTACCTGAGTTCAGGCCGCACGCGTCGTCGTCTGAATACGTAAATTCCTCTGTTAATGAAAGGGCCACATGGCCCTTTTTTGTTACCGTGGACAGGCCCGAATTAAACCGCAATAACGTTGCTTAAGGCGAAGGGAACAGGGTCAGAAGAGGAAAGCGTCCCGCGCCAGGGATGGCGCGGGTCGAGCCTGTCATGGATGACATCTTTTGCGTCTTTCCGATCTGACCCTGTTCCCTGCGCAGGTGCGATCTTACAGCAAGCCGGGCCACAGGCTGGCACCCCGTCCCGCTGGCGGACTCCTCTCAGCCGGTCATCCCTCCGTCAGCGTCTCCGCCTCAACCTCTTCCACCGTCCGCGCCTCATCCGGCAGCACCAGATTCAGCACAATGGCCAGGATGCCACCGGTAGTGACTGCATGACCAAACAGGCTGCCGATCAGCGGCGGGAACTGCTTCAGCACGTCCGGCACCGCTTCCACACCCAGCCCGATGCCGAAGGCGATCGCGACGATCAGCATCTCGCGGCGACCAAGCGGTGTCTGGGTCATCACCCGGATACCGGCCGCAACCACGCTGCCAAACATCACCACTGTCGCGCCGCCCAGTACCGGCGGTGGGATCTGCTGCAGCAGGGAGCCAACCGCCGGAAAGAGCCCCAGCAGCGCCAGCATAATGCCCAGCAGCATCCCCACGTAGCGGCTGGCAACGCCGGTCATCTGGATGACACCGTTATTCTGCGCGAAGGTGGTGTTAGGAAAGGCCGAGAAAACCGCGGCCAGCACGCAGCTCAGGCCATCGGCGACGATACCGCCCTGCAGCCGCTGCTGGAACGGCTTACCAGTGATCGGCTGCTGTGAAATCAGACAGTTGGCCGTCAGATCGCCCACCGCTTCAATCACCGCAATGACAGATACCAGCGCGATAGGCAGAAAGATGGTCCAGTCGAAGGCGAAACCAAAGCGGAAAAAGGCCGGCAGCACCAGCCAGCTGCTCTCCGGCGCAGCCTTCAGCTGCAGATGGCCGGTTAACGCCGCCGCCACACACCCCACGGCGATACCCGCGACTACGGCAACCAGCCGCGCCCAGCGGTTACGCGAGCGGTTCAGCGCCACAATCACCAGCAGCGTCAGCGCACCCAGCGCCAGATTTCCCGGCGCGCCAAAGTCAGTGGCATTGTGGCCGCCCGCCCAGTCGGTGATGCTCACTTTGATCAGGCTGATACCAATCAGCGTAATCACGCTGCCGGTGACGACCGGCGTCAGCACCTTGCGCAGCGCGCCGACGCAGCGGCTGATGACCACCGGGATCAGTGCCGCTACCAGGTTACAGCCAAACAGCATCGCCAGAATCTCTTCAGGCGAACCGCCACGCCCCTTGATCATCAATCCACCCGACAGAATCACACCCAGAAACGCAAAGCTGGTGCCCTGCAGACAGATCATCCCGGCACCGACGCCATAAAAGCGCCGGGCCTGCATAAAGGTGCCCAGACCGGAAACAAACAGGGACATGCTGATCAGATAAGGAATATAGGCCTGCAGTCCCAGCACCGAACCGATAATCAGCGGCGGAGTGATAATGCCGACGACGCTGGCAAGCAGATGCTGCAGTGCGGCAAAGAATGCCGGTACGGGACCAATGCGGGCTTCAAGCCCATATAACAAACCTTTCTCGTGCGAGTGCGACATGGTGGTGCTCCAGCTCTGTGTGGTTAGCGGAGTTAATGCATTTTCTGCGCCATCACGTCGGGGATTCGCGGTTAACAATCCAGGTCATTCAAATATAAGCGGAAATAGTTACAGAAAACGGGTCGCGAGCCTGAAACTTTAGGCTCACGACCCGCTCAGATGACTTGTTTTGTTTCAGTATCAGGCGATCTTTGCACTCACAGCGTGCAGATCGGGCTGCTCCAGCAGAGAAATATCGATCCAGGAGGTCAGATCGCGCTGTTCAGGACGGGGCAGGTAAGGAAGTTCACCCAGCAGCGGTGCCGCAATCTTTTCACGCAGCACCTCAATGATGTCACTGTAGTGCGCCAGCCCCGGATTGACGCGGTTAGCCACCCAGCCCACCAGCGGCAGGCCATCGTGCGCGATGGCTTCCGCGGTCAGCAGCGCATGACTGATGCAGCCCGACTGGATACCCACCACCAGCACAACCGGCAGCTGCTGTTCTGCGACCCAGCGCGAGAGCGGACGTCCGTCGTTCATCAGACTGCGCCAGCCGCCGGTGCCCTCCACCACCACCCGATCGGCCTGCTGCGTCAGATGTGTCAGACCCTGAGTCAGCCGGGAATAGTCAATCATCTGGCTGGGATGGGTGCAGATCTCCTCCTCCTCAAACACCAGCGGATTAATCGCCTCATAAGGCAGGTCGATGGATGAAGCGCTTTGCAGAACCTGTGCATCTTTGTTACGCAGGCCATCAGCGGTTTTGACCGCACAGCGCGCGACAGGCTTATAGCCGACGGCACTGACGTTGCTCTGAATAAAACATTGCAAAAGGGCGCGGGACACCACCGTTTTGCCTGTAGCTGTATCGGTGCCGGTAACAAATAGTCTGTTCACTCCACTTCTCCTCTCAAAGCGTTGCGGCTAATCGGTGATTAGCCCTGCTGCGAAACGGCATTTTAAGGAATCCAGAATGAGAACAGATTGCGTTAGCGCAAGTTCAGGCCCGCTTAACCTTGCAACAGTTTCACTAACAGGTGTCCGTTATAGAGAGCGTCTTTGATCAGCGCGGCGGCACCGAGTGTGCCCGGTTCGCTGAATTCAGTGGGGGCCAGCTGAATGCCTGCACTGTAGGCAGGCAGGGACTGCTGCAGAATCGTGTTGCTCACCGCCGGAAACAGCACCTCTGCCGCCGCATTCAGCGGAGAACCGATAAGAATATGTTGTGGATTAAAAATATTAACCATCATCGCCAGAATCCGGCCTGCGTGATGACCGACGCTGGCGATGGTGTCGCGCGCCAGGCGATCGCCCGACAGGGCGGCCTCACACAACGATGACAGCGTCAGCTCCTGACGATTAAGCAGGCTGTCGGGCTGGGCCGCCAGACGCTGCGCCGCCAGCGCCAGCAGACTGCCGGTACTGGCGACCGTCTCCAGACAGCCGTGATTGCCGCAGTAGCACTGCTGACCATAAGGATCGATTTGCGTATGGCCGATCTCGACCAGCGCCCGCCCCCGCTTATGCAGCAGCTGGCCGCCGCTGATCACCCCGGCGCCGACCGTTTCATCGATCACAATCTGAATCACATCCTGCGCGCCGCGCGAAGCGCCGAACAGCGACTCCGCCAGCGTCCAGGCGGAGATATCGTGCTGCACAAACACCGGTAATCCCGTGTGCGCCTCCAGCGCATCGCCCAGCGGCATATCACGCACCTGATAGCCCGGCAGCCGATGCACCACACCTGACGCGGCGTTAATCAGCCCCGGCAGCGTGATGGCGATGGCCGTCAGACGCTCCAGCTTTTTCTGATGACGGATAAAGAAGGCATCCACCTGTTCAATCAGAGCGGTCAGCAGCGGCTGAGCGGATTCATCGGGCAGCGGCAGGCTATCTTCGGCCAGCGCCTGACTGCTGAGATCGCGCAGCGTAAAGGTCATGGCACCGCGATGCAGACGAATGGCCAGATAGTGCCAGGCCTCCGTGTCCAGAATCAGGCCGATGGCCGGACGGCCCCGACTGCCGGGTTCCTGAAACTCCGTCTCCTGCACCAGATGCGCGTCCAGCATTTCACGCACAATTTTTGTGATGCTGGCTGGCGCAAGCTGGGCACGGCGGGAAAGTTCGATACGCGAAATGGGACCATAACGGTCAATCAGCTGATATACGACACCTGCATTGGTCTGCTTGATCTGGTCAATATGGCCAGGTTGACTGTCCGGATTCACAACCCTGCTCCCGGTTATTTTCGCGCTTCTAAATAAACATGCGCCATGGTGAGGCAGATCAGGCAACAGCGTCAAATATTTGATTAGAAATGTGATTTATCGCACATATTGGCGTCTGTCAGGGTGCGCTTCCGGGCCGGTTTTCCCGCAGTAACGCCATCATATTCGCCATCGGTGCGGTGATTTCGCGGCTGGCTGACCAGACCAGCCACAGCTCTGAAATGGCATCCTCTTCCGTCAGCGGCAGCCAGACCAGATCGGCCAGCTGCGCCCGGCGGAAGGAGGCGGGCAGAATGGAGACGCCAAGACCGGTTGCCACCAGCCCCAGAATGGTCATCGCTTCCCCCACTTCCTGCGTGATATAGGGCTGGATCTGATAGCGATGCAGCAGCGCCAGGATATCGCTGTAGAGCGCGGTTCCGCCCTGCGCATCAAAGAAGACGAAGGGTTCGGCGGCCAGCGCGGTGACGGAGATCGCGCCGGCATCCGCCAGCGGATGCGCTTTGTGCACCACCGCACACAGCGGCTCGCTCATCAGCAGCTGATGCGCGAGATCGGCGGGCAGCGGCGTGTTGCGCATCACGCCAAGATCGAGCCGCCCCTCATGCAGCGGGGCCAGCTGCTGGCGAGTATTAATTTCCTGCATCTGAATATGCACCTGCGGCCAGCGCTGGCGAAAGCGAAACAGCGCGTCGGAGACCACCGCGGTAAAAGGCGCCGAGGAGGTGAACCCGATTCGCAGCCCGCCCTCTTCTCCCCGATGCAGCCGGGCTGCCCGGTCGGCCGCCTGCTCAACCTGCAGCAGGATGGCGCGGGCATCGTTCAGCAATTGCTGTCCGGCAGCGGTCAGCTGAACGCTGCGGTTGGTCCGGTTAAAGAGTCGGGCGCTGGTTTCTGCCTCCAGTTGCAGTATCTGCTGACTGAGTGGCGGCTGGGAGATGTTCAGCCGCCGGGCCGCGCGCCCGAAATGGAGCTCCTCGGCCACCGCAATAAAGTAGCGCAGGTGACGCAACTCAATATTCATATCTGAAACGTCTCATTTAAGATTATTAATATATTAGACATCATAATGATGCCTGCCTAAGCTGACGACAGGTTTTTTTACTCTTAAAGGAAAGTGTGTGAGTCACTCAACAGAGGCCGCCGCGGTAAATGAAGAGGCGGGTCGTGTGTCTTCAGAACCGGTGGCTGCGTCAGGTTATATCCGTCGGGGTTCGCGGCAGTTTATGCGCGTGACGCTGGCGCTCTTCTCCGCCGGTCTGGCGACCTTTGCCCTGCTCTATTGTGTCCAGCCGATCCTGCCGGTGCTCTCGCATCAGTTTGGCATCTCACCGGCGACCAGCAGCCTGTCACTCTCTATCTCAACCGGCCTGATGGCGCTGGGCCTGCTGGTGACCGGGCCGCTTTCGGATGCTGTCGGCCGTAAATCGGTGATGGTGACAGCCCTGATGCTGGCCGCCATCTGCACGCTGATCTCAGCCACCATGAGCAGCTGGCACGGCATTCTGATCATGCGGGCGCTGATGGGGCTGTCGCTCAGCGGGGTGGCGGCGGTGGGCATGACCTACCTCAGCGAGGAGATGGATGCGCGGGTCGTCGCCTTCTCTATGGGGCTCTATATCAGCGGAAACTCTATCGGCGGCATGAGCGGGCGTCTGCTGAGCGGTGTGCTGACCGACCTTTTCTCATGGCGGATCGCCGTAGCGGTGATTGGCCTGTTTTCGCTGGCTTCGGCGCTGATGTTCTGGAAGATCCTTCCCGCTTCACGTCATTTTCGTCCCATCACGCTGCGTCCGCGCAACCTGCTGATTAACTTCCGGCTGCACTGGCGCGATCCCGGCCTGCCCTGGCTATTTGCCGAAGGGTTCCTGCTGATGGGTGCCTTTGTCACGCTGTTTAACTACATCGGCTACCGGCTGCTGGATGCCCCCTGGCATCTGAGTCAGGCCGTGGTCGGGTTGTTGTCGGTGGTCTATCTCACCGGCTCGTGGAGTTCGCCGAAAGCGGGTGCGCTGACCAGCCGGCTGGGACGGGGACCGGTGATGCTGGGTGCGACCGCCATTATGCTGCTGGGACTGCTGATCACGGCGTTCAACTCGCTCTGGCTGATCCTGCCGGGGATGATGCTGTTCACCGCCGGTTTCTTTGCCGCCCATGCGGTTGCCAGTGGCTGGATTGGCCCGCGCGCACGCCGGGCGCGGGGCCAGGCCTCATCGCTTTATCTGTTCAGCTACTACGTGGGTTCCAGCGTCGCCGGGACGCTGGGCGGTCTGTTCTGGCATAACTTTGGCTGGCACGGCATCACGCTGTTTATCAGCACCCTGCTGCTGCTGGCGTTGCTGGTGGCCTGGCATCTGCACCACAAAAAGCTCTGATTTCCCTCTTCTGCCAGGCCCGGATGGCCTCACCAGGCCTGGCAGCACCACACGCTGACTGTCGCTCATCCTCTTCCCTGAAAATCCCCCGCGAAAAAACCCCACAATTCCCGCTATAATCGGTTTTATTGAATCATTTCATCTGCTTTGCCTCTTAACACGGCAACAAGGAACGCCTGTGGCTCTCTACTACTACGTCAATAAACAATCGGGATATAACGATAATCATGTGGTGCATGCCGCTGGCTGCCCGCATCTTCCCGACATGGAAAACCGACTGTTTCTGGGCAGTTTTTATCACGTCAATGCCGCCATTCTTCAGGCAAAAAAATATTACGTGGGGGCTATCGGCTGTGAGAACTGCTGCCCGATTAATGCCAGCCACCTGCCGGAGACGCCGCTCAGCGTCGCCCAGAAACATACGCCGGGGTCACGCTAAGCTGTCGGAGGGTGTCGGCGTGAAATTTACTTACCGCTGCGCTAATTTGTTAAGCATCAGCGCCGTTTTCCGTTATGTTACTCTTCCTGACTCTTTTTGATGGAAAGCACGATGCGGGATAAGTTTGCGCGTTCTCAGATCGCCCTTCACTGGCTGACCTTTTTACTGGTCGTGACAGCCTACGCCACCATTGAGCTGCGCGGCTTTGTGCAGCGCGGCTCCTGGCAGGGGTACGCCATGATCATCACCCACTTCAGCGCAGGTGCGACCGTTCTGGTGCTGATGATCGCCCGCCTGTTTCTGCGTACCCGTCATCGCACGCCACCCATTACGCCAGCCGCGCCGCGCTGGCAGACCGGGGTGGCTCATCTGACGCACACCCTGATCTATGCCCTGTTTATCACCCTGCCGATCCTCGGCCTGTCGTCGCGCTACCTCAAGGGGCGGGAGTGGTGGCTGTTTGGCATCAGCATGCCGGTTGCACCGGAGCCCAATTTTGACCTGGCGGATACGCTGATCGACTGGCATGAAACTCTGGCACCGCTGGGATACTGGCTGATCGGGCTGCATGCGGCGGCGGCGCTGTTTCATCACTATCTGCTTAAAGACAATACCCTGCTGCGCATGATGCCGCCTCGTCGCGGTCAGTAATCTCATCCCGTCGCCCCTGAACGGGGCGATAAAAAAATTTCCGCCTCAAAAGCCGGTTATCAGGTTTCGCTTCCCGCTTTATTCACTACAATGGTCTGTAATTTGTGACGCAGGTCACTTTCGCTGGATGTCTGCCACATCCGAATTCGCTGTACTGACAGATTTGACACCTCATGCAACCAACAACTGTTTCACGTAAAACTGCCTGGCTACGCGTGGTCTTGCTGGCCATCGCGGCTTTTGTATTTAATACCACCGAATTTGTACCGGTGGGTCTCCTTTCGGACATCGCGGCTGACTTTTCCATGCAGACGGCGGATGTCGGGATCATGCTGACGATCTACGCCTGGGTAGTCGCGCTGCTGTCACTGCCGCTGATGCTGCTGACGCGCAACGTGGAGCGGCGACTGCTGCTGGGGGTGCTGTTTACGATCTTTATCGTCAGTCACGTCCTGTCGACTTTCGCCTGGGACTTTCGGTCGCTGATGGTCTCACGCGTCGGCATCGCCCTCTCTCACGCGGTGTTCTGGTCGATCACGGCTTCACTGGCTATTCGCGTGGCCCCGGCCGGAAAGAAAACGCAGGCGCTGAGTATGCTGGCGACCGGAACCGCACTGGCCATGGTGCTGGGGGTGCCGATTGGCCGCGTGGTGGGTCAGTATCTTGGCTGGCGAACCACCTTCGGCGCGATTGGCCTGTCGGCACTGGTGCTGATGATCATGCTGGTACGGATACTGCCGCGTCTGCCCAGTGAACACACCGGCTCGCTGAGCAGCGTGCCGATGCTGTTTCGTCGTCCGGCGCTGGTCAGCATGTATCTGCTGGTGACCATTGTGGTGACCGCGCACTACACGGCCTACAGCTACATCGAGCCCTTTATGCAGAGCGTGGCGCAATCCAGCGGCAATTTCACCACCCTGCTGCTGCTGCTGTTTGGCTCTGCGGGTATTCTGGGCAGCGTGCTGTTCAGCACCCTGGGCAATAAATTCCCTTCCGCGCTGCTGATTGCCGCGATTGCGCTGATCACCCTCTGCATGGGACTGCTGATCTTTGCTGCGGTTCGTCCGACGGCGATCGCTATCCTGTGCATCGTCTGGGGCATGGCGATGATGATGATTGGACTGGGTATGCAGGTGCGGGTGCTGTCTCTGGCGCCGGATGCAACGGATGTGGCAATGTCACTCATGTCCGGCATCTACAATATCGGCATAGGCGCAGGCGCGCTGCTGGGAAGCCAGGTCAGTCTCTATCTGAATATGTCGGAAGTCGGCAACGTCGGGGGGATGATCGGTCTGGTGGCGTTACTGTGGTGTGTCTATATTTTCCGCCGTTATCCTCAGCTTCGCAGTAATGGCTAAGACCGGCGCAGAGAGGATAAAAAAAGGCTTCAGATAAGCTGGTTATCTGAAGCCTGTTTCTCTTATTTATAGAGAATGGCGGTGCCATGCAGGTTGTTGCTGCCAGAGGTCGAAGTGATGCGGAAAGACTTTGCACCGGCATCGCTGGCCTTTTCTGACAGTTGCTGCTCAAGCGAGGTCAGATTGCTGCTGCCCGTCGCGCTGATGACGCCCACGCGTTGCTGATCCAGTGGCGTGCTGCTTACCTGCTGCGCCGCCACGCTGGCGAATGAGAGGCCACTGAGCAGGGCCGCGGCCACTATCATGCTGATACGTTTCATAACGAACCCCTTCTTCATATCTGCCGGATGCCCGGTTACTGATAAATCACCGCCGTGCCGTGCAGTTTGTTCTGACCGCTGGTTGAGGTGATGCGGAACGATTTCGCACCGGCTTCATCTGCTTTGGCGTTGAGCTGCGCTTCGACTGAACTCAGGTTGGTGCCGCCCAGCACAGAGATGGTGCCAACAGGCTGCTGATTAGCCGGTTCGCTGGTAACCAGGTCAGCGGCAGACGCGCCAAAAGTCAGTGTGGTGAGTGCCAGAACAGCCAGGGTAGTTTTGATGGTTTTCATAATCTTCTCTCTTCTCAGTGATCGTGTTCAGTGGGTCTGAAATCGGTTGTCGCTATTTAATTAACGACCGTTAAATAAATGATAGACCCCGATCAGGCTGGCCGTCAATATTTATTTAATGAGCGTTATTTTAATCGCGAAGTGGCGTGATTATGGGCTTCAGCCCCTTTTCTGACTTAACCATAGGGGCGATAAAACCGCGCTGGCGCACAAAATGGCAACCCCGGAGGACGGCCTGCCTCTCCGCACTTGCACATTTTTATAATGATCGGTAATTTAATAGAGTGTTTCCCCGTCAGAGAGGATGTATGAGTCAGGTTCAGGATTGCGATACCCGGAAATGCCGTGGCCGTCCCAAAGTGTTCGATCGTGAAGCTGCGCTCGATAAGGCACTGACCCTGTTCTGGACCCACGGGTACGAAGGCACCTCGCTCGCCGATCTGGTGGCCGCAACCGGTGCTAAAGCGCCGACGCTCTATGCGGAGTTCGTCAATAAAGAGGGATTGTTCCGCGCCGCGATGGAGCGCTATGTTGAGAAATTCAGCGCCTGGCGTGACGCGGCACTGGGCGATGATAAGCTGGCGGTCTCTGAGGCGGTTGAGGCCTATTTCCGCGCTACCGCGGCCTGCTTTACCGAACGCGACTCGCCCGGCGGCTGCTTCTTTATCTGCACCTCAAGCGCCCTGTCGGCGGCTTCCGCGGATATTGCGGCCATGCTGCAAGAGCAGCATCAGTCACAGGAGCAGGTTTTAAAGGATTTCCTCTGCTCGCGTCAGCAGCGTGGTGAACTGGGAGAATCAGTGGACATTGCTGCGCTGTCGCGCTATCTGAGCTGTCTGCTTCAGGGCATGTCGGTGCGGGCGCGGGAAGGTGCGGAGCGCGCAGACCTGGAGAGTATTATCGATACGCTGATGGCGATGTGGCCTACCCTGACAGGACTCTGTCAGGCTCAGCGGTAAGATTCAGGGCGGGATTCCCGCCCTGTTGCACGTTCAGCTGAGAAAGAAGACCGGCCGGAGCGGCTGACTGACGGGACTGTTGTCCGCATGAGAGGGCATCAGATCCTTCATGGAGGCCCACCAGCGCTGACAGACCGCCGTTTGCGCCACCGCGTTCCAGCGCGCTTCCGATTCAATCTCCACGCTGGCAAAGAGCAGATGCCGCTCCTCATCCAGCCAGATGGCATAATTACGGGCACCATGTGCTTTCAGCGTTTCAGCCAGTTCGGGCCAGATAGGTGAGTGACGACGCTCATACTCCGCATGACAATCCGGATTGACCTGCATCACAAAGGCTTTACGCAACATGGGCAGGCCCCGCATCCAGTGCCGGTTGCCAGGGCGTGACACCAAAACGTTTACCCAGCGCGACCAGCTGTTCTGTGGTGATGCTCTGACGTATCCCGCCCATCGACAGCACCTTAACCATCACTTCAGATGATTTCTCGGCGGTGTCAATCAGCCCAAACGTCTCATCGAGCGTCGGGCCGGTGCCAAAGACGCCGTGGAACGGCCACATCACCAGCGTGTGCGACTGCATCTGCGCCGCCGTCGCGGCGCCGATCTCATCGGTGCCGGGCACCATCCAGGGCAACACGCCCACGCCATCCGGGAAGACCACCAGACACTCGGTGCTCCCCTCCCACAGCAGGCGGGTAAAGCGCGCCGACTCCATCTCAACTACATAACTCAGGGCCATAAAGTGGGTGGCATGACAGTGCATAATCACCCGATCTCTGCCGCCGCTGACTGCCTTGCGCACCGCATGCGACTGAAAATGTGACGCCAGCTCGGAGGTCGGCAGCCCGCCATTGACCAGCCCCCAGTGAATTTTGCAGGAGAGCCCCTGGCTGTCGACCTGCAGCAGTGCCAGGCAGTCCGCGGGGTCCAGCTGAACGTTGCGCATAAATTTTCCCGACCCGGTCACCAGAAACCAGTCGTTTGCCAGCGCCGGGGCGGGCTGACTCAGCTCGAAACAACGAGGCTCATGGCAGAAATCAGCCCTGAAGGGGCTCACCTCCTCCTCACTCAGCCGCAGGCTGACGTTGCCACCATTGCGTTCATCCCATCCCTTCAGCCACATGTCGCTGGTTGCCTTAACCATTCCCTTTACAAACTCTGAAGCAAGAATGCTTTGCATAATGAAATCCCTTAACGTTGGCTCAAAATCTGCTGCTCATAATGGCGCACATCACTTAACCAGCTGGCGTCAGCCGGAACGTCATGACGCAGGCACCAGGCTTCCCACACCGCCTGCCACGGCAGTGATTTCTGCTCTTCCAGCCAGACCAGCCGCGCGGTGTAATCTCCGCCATTCTCAGCCTGACGCAGACGATCGGTCGGCTCCAGCAGGGCGCGCAGCAGCGCCTTATGCGTGTTGCGGGTGCCGATAACCCAGGCCGCAATCCGGTTGATCGACGCGTCAAAGAAATCGAGGCCGATATGCACTTTGTCGAACAGCCGGTGACGGACGATCTCACTGGCAATAGCCTGCGTTTCATCATCCAGCAGCACCACATGATCGCTGTCCCAGCGCACCGGACGGCTGACGTGCAGCAGCAGGCGCGGCACATAGAGCATGGCGGCGGAGATCTTGTCGGAGATCACCTCGGTAGGATGGAAATGGCCCGCATCCAGGGTCAGTGCCGTCTGACGGCTGGCGGCGTAGCCGAGATAAAACTCATTTGATCCCACGGTGTAGCTCTCTGCGCCGATACCGAACAGCTTGCTCTCTACCGCATCGATGTGGTGCTGCGGGTTGAGTTTTTCCGCAATGACCTCATCCAGGGCGCTGATCAGACGCTGACGCGGCGCCAGCCGATCGACGGTGATATCCTTCATGCCGTCCGGTACCCAGATGTTCATGACTGAAGGCGTGCCCAGCTGCTCACCAAAGTGGGCCGAGATGCGGCGACTGGCTTTGCAGTGGTCGATCCAGAACTGACGCACGGTTTGATCGCTGTGTGACAGCGTAAACCCGTCAGCACTGAGCGGATGTGAAAAGCAGCTGGGGTTAAAATCGAGCCCCACGCCCCGCTCCCTGGCCCATTCGACCCAGCGCGCGAAATGCGCCGGCTCAATAGCGTCCCGTTCAACCGGCCTGTCGC
Organism: Pantoea sp. ARC270; assembly: GCF_003236725.1. Taxonomy (NCBI): domain Bacteria; kingdom Pseudomonadati; phylum Pseudomonadota; class Gammaproteobacteria; order Enterobacterales; family Erwiniaceae; genus Pantoea; species Pantoea sp. ARC270. The sequence goes on along the minus strand of NZ_PUGA01000028.1, from coordinate 7,584 downwards.
TCTCCAGATAGAGTGCATGCAGGTTCAGACGCTTGAGGCCGGGGATCAGCGACATCGCCTTATCGATATCACCGCGCAATTCGCTGGCGTTGCGTGCACGTCCCGGATAGTTGCCGGTCGCCTGAATACCGCCGGTGAGTGCGGCCTGCGGGTTTTCAAATCCCCGCACATCGTCGCCCTGCCAGCAGTGCATGGAAACCGGGATCGTGTCGAGCTGGCGAATAGCCTGTTCAGCATCAACCCCAATATCGGCATAGCGTTGTTTAGCCAGTTCAAAGGCCTGTTCTGTCTGCTTAGTCATAAGCGGGTTCCTCTGCGGGTTGACTCAGCGTCGCGAAGCGGGCCTGACTGGCCGCGAAGACGTCTGAAATGTGTGGTTCGAATGTTTCGAGGGGGAAGGTGTTCATCATGCAGTTGCGGAAATCGGCGACATCCGTCAGTTCGCCGAGGGCAATCAGCTGGCAGCCGACGTTACCCAGCGTGGAGGCCTCAACCGGCCCGGCCAGCACCGGAATCTCACAGGCATCCGCACAGAGCTGATTCAGAAAACGATTCTGGCTGCCACCGCCGACCACATGCAGCCGGGTGAAGGGCTTCCCGCGCAGCGCGGCGAGTTCGCTGATGACCTGACGGTAGAGCAGTGCCAGGCTGTCAAAAATGCAGCGGGCCAGCGCAGCGGCGGATTGCGGCACGGGCATGCCCTGCTCTGCGCAGGCTTTCTGAATCTCGCTGACCATGTTGTCAGGATTGATAAAGCGCGGATCGTTGGGGTTAATCAGCGAAAGACAGGCGGGCTGACAGGCGGTCTCAGCAATCAGCGCACAGAGGTCGTCAATCTGCCGTTCAGCACAGAGACGCTGCAGCAGCCATAAACCCATGATGTTTTTCAGGACGCGATAACCTTCTGCGCCGCCTTCGTTGGTAATATTGGCGCGCAGTGCCGCCTCGCTCGCATAGGGTTGCAGGCTTTCAAAGCCCATCAGCGACCAGGTGCCGGAGCTGAGATAGGCGGCATCTTCCTGCAGCAGCGGCGTAGCCAGCACTGCGCTGGCGGTGTCGTGGGTGGCCACCGCAATAACCGGCACCGCTTCGCCCCGCTGACTCCGCCAGTGTCCCACTGTGTTGCCCGGCGCCTGCGGCTGACCGAACCAGCCTGCCTCAATCCCCGCCCAGCCAATTAAATCGCGATCCCACTCGCCGCTGTGAATATTGAGCATCTGGGTGGTGGTGGCGTTGGTGTACTCCCAGTTGAGGTTGCCGGTCAGGCGGAAGTGCAGGTAATCCGGGATCATCAGCGCATGTGCCACACGCGCCTGCCAGTCAGGCTGCTGCTGATGCAGAGCGCGCATCTGATAGAGCGTATTGAAAGGCAGAAACTGAATGCCGGTTTTTGCATAGATGGCGCTGTGACCCAGCTCCTGCTGCGCCTGCGCCATCAGGCCGTGGGTGCGTGCATCACGATAGCTGACCGCTTCACCCACCGGCTCACCCTGCGCATCCAGCAGCACCATATCCACGCCCCAGGTGTCGATGCCGATACTGTCCGGCACGAGCCCCTCCTCAACAGCCTGCTCCAGCCCGGCACGGATCGCCTGCTCCAGCATCGCCAGATCCCAGCAGTCATAGCCGGCACGACGCAGACGCCGGTTTTCAAAACGGCGGATTTCACGCAGATCCAGCTGGCGCTGCGCGTCATCCCACCGGGCGAGCATGACCCGGCCGCTGGATGCGCCGAGATCGATAGCAATGATATTTCGCCTGGTCATGGTGGCTTTTCCCTGTGATTAAGTGGTCACAGAGTAAAAATCGGGTCGCCTGAACACCTTCCCGGCAGTGCCAGCGCCTGGGGTGCTCTGGCAGACCTGCAAAGAATGTCGTGAGAGAGATCACAGAGGCAGCAGTGAGCACGATGTGACCCCTGCCGCAAATCTGTTAACTACCGGGGATTTCTTGAAAAATCAGCAGGATTCCTGCTGAGACGTGCTGAAAATTCAAGGTAAGGTAACAGCGTCCTGATTAGACTGCGTTGCAGTTTTGTTAATCAGTGAGGGACGATCATGACTCTGTTGCACAGTGCGGATTTTTTTCCTGACGGCAATTACGCGATTGCGATTGAACCCCGCATCCCCCAGGCCCCCTTTCCGGAGCATCATCATGATTTTCATGAAATCGTTCTGGTTGAGCACGGTGCCGGGATTCATGTGTTCAATGGTCAGCCACAAGCGCTCTGCGCCGGCTGTGTCTGCTTTATCCGCGATCACGATCGTCATCTTTATGAACAGACCGATAACCTCTGCCTGACCAATGTGCTCTATCGCAGCCCCGGCGCGTTCCGTTTTCTCTCCGGATTGCAGGCGCTGCTGCCGTGCGAACGGGATGGGGATTATCCTTCTCACTGGCGCATCAATCAGAAGGTGATGGCGCAGGCCCTGAGTGTGGCAGCGCAGATGCAGCAGCACGAGGCCTGGTCACTGGACAGGCAGGCGCGGCAGGAGCAGCTCTTTTTACAGCTGCTGGTGCTGTTACGTGAAGCCTGTCGTGATGGCGGTCGTCAGGATCAGGAGGCGCGTCTGCATCGCCTGCTGGACTGGCTGGCGGATCATTACAGTGACGAGATTGTCTGGGATGAACTGGCCGATCGTTTCTCTCTGTCGCTGCGAACGCTGCACCGACAGATGAAGCAGCAGACCGGCAGTACGCCGCAGCGTTATCTTAACCGTCTGCGCCTGTTACAGGCGCGTCACCTGCTGCGTCACAGCGATCTGCGTATTACCGACATCGCCTTCCAGTGTGGATTTGGAGACAGCAACCATTTCTCTACCCTGTTCAGGCGCGAATTTGGCTGCGCCCCGCGAGCGGAGCGCCAGCAGATGAGGTAAAGGAGCCGACTATGGCGTTGATACTCAGTCGTGATGACTATTTTCCCGCCCCCAGTTTACCGGTGGCGGTTGCCGAAAGGATGCCACAGCCCTCTTTTCCGCCGCACCGACACGAGTTCAGCGAAATCGTCATCGTCTGGCGCGGTAATGGCCTGCACGTCCTCAACGATCGCCCCTGGCTCATCACCTGCGGCGACCTCTTTTTTATCCGCGACAGCGACTGCCATAGTTACGACAGCGTTAACGACCTGGTGCTGGATAACATCCTCTACTGCCGCGACCGCTTTGGTCTGGCGCTTGACTGGGATAGCCTGCTGCCGCCACAGGGCCCCGAAGCCCCTGGCTGCTGGCGTCTGACCACGCGCGGTATGGGGCTGGCGCGCGGTGTGATCAGCCAGCTGGAGCGTGAAAGTCGCAAGAGCGATCCCCTGTCGGTTCAGCTCTCTGAAGCCCTGTTTCTGCAGCTGGTGCTGATTCTGCGGCGTCACGGCTACGCCGCCGATCGCCCCTGGGTTCTGCCGGAGGGGGAACAGCTCGATCTGCTGATGTCAGCGTTGCAGGGGGCGATTTCCCGGCCGTTTGATCTGGCTGCGTTCTGCCAGCAAAACCAGCTGAGCGAACGGGCGCTGAAACAGCTTTTCCGTCAGCAGACCGGGATGACCATCGGCCATTACCTGCGTCAGTTACAGCTCTGTCAGGCAAAATATCTGCTGCGAACGCAGGCGTGCCTGATCAGCGAAGTGGCGGCCCGCTGCGGCTTCGATGACAGTAACTATTTTTCCGTGGTTTTCACGCGTGAAACCGGCCTGACACCCAGTGCCTGGCGTCAGCGATTTCTCCCCTCCGGGCCAGCGCTGAAAAGCGCCGAACCGGAATAACACGGCTCTGCAGAGCGGGCTCGTAAAGATCTGTTCCGTATCGCTGTGAGGGGGAGCCAGTACAGGGAACAGGGTCAGATCGGAAAGTCGCTTAAGCCATCCATGGCCGCTCGGCCCGCGCCGTCCCTGGCGCGGGACGCTTTCCTCCTCTGACCCTGTTCCCTGTACCCTGAATTTTGCATCGCGGCCTGATCCGCCCGTTCAGATGGAAACCTGGTGATTGGGCCTGTCAGACAGGCCCGTTCTCCTCCGCGCCGCAGGAAGCCTGCGGCTTACGCTGCCATACCCAGCCCAACGATGTTTGCCGCGATGATAATGACCACGCAGCCAATCGATAACACACTGACCGGGCGGCGTCCCGCTGACTTCCACTCTTTCAACAGCAGGCCTACCAGTCCCCCGCACAGCACATACAGGCTCATGTGCAGCATCCAGCTGACATAGTCATACTGCGGCGGGATTCGGGCGTGGCCCCAGGCGTAAAAGAAAAACTGCAGATACCACATGGTGCCGCCAAGCACGGCGAACGCGGTATTGGCAATAAGCAGCGGCCTGGCGACGGAAAAGTCCCTGCGAACTGACAGATCGGGTCGGGTAGCCAGCCGCCAGAAGCAGAAGCCCAGGTTCACCAGCGCCCCACCGCCCATGATGATCACATAGCTGGGTAACGCCACATAGAGCGGGTCGATCCCCAGATTCGCGGCGGCCTGATGCATTGGCTTGGCGGCATCCATCGCAAAGGACATCCCCGCCGAGAAGATGCCGCACATTACCGCCAGCAGCAGACCCTTCCTGAGATTAAACTCTTCGGCGTTGATCCCCAGCGCCCGCTCCTTCAGCAATCCGGCACGCGACACAATCCCGACGCCAGCCAGGGCCACCAGCACGCCCAGTAAGGTCAGCCGCCCTCCCGCAGAGGCAAATAACTCGCCAAAGCGCCCCTGCAGCAGCGGCGTCATCAGCGTGCCGACCACCAGCGTAATACCAATCGCGATGCCGATGCCCATCGACATGCCGAGATAGCGCATAGTCAGCCCGTAGTTGATATTACCGATGCCCCACATCGCGCCGAAGAGAAACACGGGTGTCAGCTGCGACAGCGTGAAGCTGCTGTAATAAGCCCGGAAGTCGGGCAGCAGAATGGCACTGACCGCCCACGGCAGGATCAGCCAGGAGATCAGGCCCCCCACCGACCACATGGTTTCCCAGGACCATCTTTTTACCTGCTTAAACGGCGCGTAGAAACACGCGGCGCTGGCAGCGCCGACAAAATGCCAGAAAATTCCCGCAATAATGGCACTGTTCATTGTTATTCCCCGGTTTGGTTGAGGTCTGTCGGAAAGCGCTCAGCTTCCGCTCAGCAGGCAGTCTACGGTTTGCATCGATTCCTCAGCCTTTGGATGAATGCCGGAAGCCCGCGCGGAGTGGCAATATTGACCCGATGCTGCTGTCAGGGATCACAATTCTTCAGTCGTCAGAGGCCGGGCTGCCTGAACGGGTAAGTGACTTATAATTCACTGTTTTTCCCCTTTCTGCTGTGTGGCGCAGCACAATTCCCGCTTCACTGCCATGCACGCCATCCGCGTGGCAGAGGCGCAAAGAAGCCTTTCATTCCCACCTGCAAGGTCGTATACACTGGGGAAAATTGATCGGTTCAGGGTTCAGGATGACGACTAAGTGGTTAACACTGTTTCTTTCGCAGGCAGTCAGCCGGGTGATGCTGGATGACATCCGCGCGATAGTGCCTGCTGAGGCGCTAAAGGTGTTTGTGAATGGCATGGATGAAGCCCACTACGCCACCATCGAATGTATACAGGCGGAGCAGCACTGCGCGCTGATCGCCTCCGCGATTGTGGTCTGGCGTCAGCTGGGGCATATCGAGCATATTCTGTATAAGAAGGGAGAGGTGTTAAGGGAGGAGACGGAGGCCACGCAGTTTCAGCTCTTTACGCTGCTGAAAACCCATCGCGCAGTGCTGCAGATCTCATGATAAGATTGCGCCTCCATAGTGCTGTTTGCAGCAGGTAGAATATGAGAATTGGAATCCTGTTTCCGATCGCCATCATTGTGGCAGGCGTCGGCTTTCTGGCGTGGTTTATCGGCAGCGGTCTGGCCATGCCAGGCTCGTAACGGCTAAGGCAGCAGCGTGACGCGCGCTGCCCGTCCCCCGGCGTGGCCGACTGCGGGTCAAGGCTAGCGCAGCTGACTGTCTTTACTGCCCCGACGGTTATACAAACTGCTGGTCTGCTGCTGTTTATCGATTTTTTCCTGACAGGCTACGCAGTAGCGTACCCCTTTCAGCGCCTGGCGGCGGGCTTCAGGAATCGGCTCGCCACAGAGTTCACATTCGGTCGCGCTTTCGCCATGACCCAGCGACTGCCTCACCCGCTCGATGCCATCATTGACGGTGCTGTCAATCTGCTCCTGTACTGCGCCTTCTGACGCCCATCCGTTAGCCATGATACACCCCCTTTTTTCATTACGTTGCTTCTATAAATCTACAACATATTGACGTTTTTGCCGCAGAGCAGCGCACTATCTGTCACTGGCTGCCAGCCAGACGCCGACACTGGCACTCAGCATAAGGTCACCCGCCCGCATCTGCTTCACCCTGCAATCACATTACTGCAACGTGTCGATAGCGGAGAGTTAAGTAAATGACAACACATCATCAACATTACATTAATGGCCAGTTTGTCGGTTCACAGGGTGACCAGTGGATTGAGGTGATCAACCCGGCCACCGAGGCGTTGCTGTCACGCATCCCGCAGGGAAGTCGTGAGGACGCCCGTCTTGCCATCCGCGCGGCAGAAGCCGCTCAGCCGGACTGGGAGGCGCTGCCTGCGGTAGAGCGTGGTCACTGGCTGCATAAAATCGCCTCGGCCATCCGTGAGCGCGAACCGGAGCTGACGGCCACGATTGTGGCCGAAGGCGGAAAAACGCAGGGACTGGCGAAGACCGAAGTGCTGTTTACCGCCGACTATCTCGATTACATGGCGGAGTGGGCGCGGCGTTATGAAGGCGAAATCATCAACAGCGACCGACCCGGTGAGCATATCTTCCTGTTCAGAAAGGCGATTGGGGTGACAACCGGGATACTGCCGTGGAATTTCCCCTTCTTCCTGATCGCCCGTAAAGCCGCACCTGCCCTGATCACCGGCAACACCATCGTCATTAAACCCAGTGAGCTGACGCCAAACAATGCGGCGATCTTCGCCGATATTCTGCAGCAGACAGGCCTGCCCGCTGGGGTGATCAATATCGTCTATGGTTTCGGGCAGGACGTGGGCCAGGAGCTGGCGGCAAACCCGAAAGTCGGCCTGGTCAGCCTGACGGGTAGCGTCGGTGCCGGCATCGCCACAATGCAGGCCGCAGCACAGAACGTCACCAGCGTCTCCCTGGAGCTGGGCGGTAAGGCCCCGGCGATTGTCATGGCGGATGCTGACCTGGAGCTGGCCGTGCGCGCCATCGTCGCTTCGCGAATGATAAACAGCGGCCAGGTCTGTAACTGCGTCGAACGGCTCTATGTGCAGGAGGCGATTTATGACCGCTTTATCAACGCGCTCACGGCGGCTTTTCAGCAGGTGACCCTGGGTGACCCCGCCGAACAGAGCGATATTGATATGGGGCCGCTGATTAGCGCTGCGGCACGCGATCGCGTTGAGCAGAAGGTGGCTGAGGCGGTCGCCGCAGGTGCCAGCGTGGTGCTGGGCGGCCGGCGCGCCGGCGAGAAAGGCTTTTTCTTCCAGCCCACGCTGCTGACCGGGGTTCGACAGGAGATGCCGATTATGCAGGAGGAGATATTCGGGCCTGTGCTGCCGGTGATG